>CAZVFU010000003.1:0-56381 GCA_964626595.1 uncultured Saprospiraceae bacterium | reverse complement strand
TCTTTACGGCCTAAGCCAAGCCATCATCAATATCTCCAACTACTGCAAAGTCGGCATCAAGATTCGCACCAACCGCTAAAGCGGCACTAAAGTCTGCGGTGAAATCACGAAAGAGAGCAAAAGCTAATTGCAAAAAGCCAACCGCTCAAGATGCTTCGTAAGACGAGGAAGGTTGATGGAGTTCGAAAATCCGAGTTCAGCTGCAATAGTTACTCTTCCCGAGCTATCTATTTCGTAAGCGATTTGGAGTTTCGGTTGACATTCGTCTTCACGTGAAGGATAGAAGCGGCAGGTTGAGAGTCGCGATAGCGATTCGAAATACCACAGAACGCGGTACGGTCAACAAATCCACGGAAAATCCCACTCCCTGTCCACCGCGTGAGGGATAGTAGCGGCAGTCAGGGACGCATGTGCCGAAGCAGCCCTAGTGCGAGTAGGCGACTGAAGGAAGCCCCACGGAGCCGTAGGGATGCCGGCCCATGGGGCCCTGACTACGAGCGGATAGCCCGACCCTCGAGCTGCCCGCAGGGCACTCGAGGGGCACGCCCAAAAGAAAAAAAGACCCTGCGAAATCCATCGCAGGGCCCTGAAAGTCAAATGACCTTACCTATTCCGGGGAGGAATAAAATTATGCGCCGCACATCAAACAATCGTCATCCATACTGCAACTCGATCCCTCCGATTCCGGCTCGGGCGAGGATGAGGTAAGACTGGAAACGGCTCCATTTTTAGCGAATTTCTTCTGGTGTTTGTCTCCCAAAGTAAATTTGATGGGATCGACGGCAGCCTTGGTGCGCAAATAATACATACCGGTTTTCAGACCTGCTTTCCAGGCATAAAAATGCATACTCGATAGCTTGCCGAAGGATGGGTTTTCCACGAATAAATTCAGACTTTGACTCTGACATATAAAAGCGCCTCTATCCGCCGACATATCGATGATGACCTTTTGACTCATTTCCCACACGGTCTTATACAAATCTTTGATTTCCTGAGGGATATCATCAATCTTTTGAATCGATCCGTTAGCTGCCATCATCTCTTGTTTCAGATCGTCATTCCACAAATCAAGTGCAATAAGATCCCGAAGCAAATGCTTATTGACCACCACATACTCTCCAGAAAGCGTCCTTCGACTATAAATATTTGAGGTGTAGGGTTCTATACACTCGTTATTGCCCAATATCTGGCTCGTTGAAGCTGTCGGCATTGGGGCCAATAGCAAGCTGTTTCGCAAGCCCTTTTCCTGAATTTCTGCTTTTAACCCGGACCAATTCCATCGGTCGGATGGACTTACGCCCCAAAGGTCAAACTGCAATTCACCTCGACTAGCCGGCGAACCTTCGAAAGTGGAATAGGCTCCTTCCTTCTCAGCCAAAGCGCAAGACTCCGTAAGGGCCGCATAGTACATCGTTTCAAATATATCTCGATTCAGTTTTCGGGCCTCCGGGCTATCGAACGGATAGCGCATCAAAATAAACGCATCCGCTAAGCCTTGTACTCCAATTCCAATGGGGCGGTGCCTCATATTTGAGTTTTCGGCCTCGGGAATGGGATAGTAATTGATGTCTATGATCTTATTGAGGTTCCGAGTGACCACTCTTGTAATTTCGTACAACTTCTGATGATCGAATGTGCCATCTTCTTTGACAAATTTCGGAAGTGAAATCGAGGCCAAATTACAAACCGCCACTTCGTCGGGTGCCGTGTACTCAATGATTTCCGTACATAGATTACTTGAGCGGATGGTGCCCAAATTAGATTGGTTGGATTTCTTATTGGCCGCATCCTTATACAGAATATATGGTGTCCCGGTTTCAATCTGAGATTCGAGAATTTCAAACCACAATTCCTGTGCCTTTACCTGCTTTCGCGCGCGTCCTTCACGCTCGTACTTGTGGTATAACTGCTCAAATTCGCCACCGTGGCAGTCATAGAGGCCTGGAGCCTCAGCCGGACAAAATAGACTCCACATCTCATCGTTTTGGACCCTCTCCATAAACAAATCCGGAATCCACATGGCATAAAATAAATCCCGGGCGCGCATCTCTTCTTTACCGTGGTTCTTTTTCAGTTCCAAAAAATCGTAGACATCTGCATGCCAGGGTTCTAAATAGACGGCAAACGCTCCTTTGCGCTTACCTCCACCCTGATCTACATATCGAGCGGTATCATTAAATACGCGCAGCATGGGTACAATGCCGTTAGATTGACCTCCTGTTCCTTTTATGTAGGATCCTTTGGCGCGAATGTTGTGCGCACTTAGTCCTATTCCACCAGCGGATTGAGAGATTTTAGCACAACGGGTCAGAGTTTCAAATATGCCGGGAATGCTGTCATCTGTCATGCTCAGCAAAAAGCAACTAGAGAGTTGAGGGCGGGGTGTTCCCGCATTAAATAATGTGGGTGTGGCGTGAATGAACCATTTCTCAGAAATAAGATCATAGGTTTCGATCGCCGACTCGATATCCTCACCGTGAATGCCCACTGCGGCTCGCATGATCATGTGCTGAGGGCGCTCTACCACTTTTCCGTCCATGCGAAGCAAATAAGATTTTTCGAGGGTTTTGAAGCCGAAATAATCAAATGCATCGTCGCGAGAGTAGACTATGCTGGAATCCAGAATATCCCTATTTTTTGAAATAATTTCCATCGTTTGATCACTAATCATGCCGGCAGAAAGCCCGGTTTTAGGATCCACATATTCATGGAGTTTTTTCATCGTTTTGAAAAACGATTTCTCCGTATTCTTGTGTAGGTTGCTTATGGAAATCCGGGCAGCAAGGAGGGCATAATCCGGATGGATGGTTGCCATATTGGCTGCCGTTTCAGCTGCCAGGTTATCCAAGTCACTTGTGCTCACTCCGTCATATAAGCCCTGTATAACGCGTCGGGCAATTTCAAGGGGCTTCACATGAATTTGATTTAAGCCGTAGCACAATTTCTTAATTCGGGCTGTAATTTTATCAAAACTAACATCCTCCCTTTTTCCACTTCTTTTAAGTACCTGCATGATATTTCTTTATTTATTATGATTTAAAAGTCTTCGTCTGTCGAAAAGATTTTGTCCTTAGGATCTTGACCCACGCCAGCCTTTTTGTAGTCTCCCACGCGCTTTTCAAAAAAGTTGGTTTTCCCCTGAAGAGATATCAGGTCCATCCAGGGAAAGGGATTTTCTACCTCGAAGAGCTTATCACAATTCAAACTAATTAAAAGTCGATCAGCGACAAATTCTATGTATTGACACATCAAATCGGAATTCATTCCAATCAAATTCACGGGTAAGGCATCCGATACAAACTCTTTTTCTATCTCTACCGCATCAGAGATAATCTTACGTACGGTTTCTTTGGAAAGTTGGTTTTCAATATGATTGTTGTAGAGCAAACATGCGAAATCACAATGCATGCCCTCATCTCTTGATATCAGCTCATTGGAAAAACTAAGACCGGGCATAAGGCCGCGCTTTTTAAGCCAGAAGATGCTACAGAAAGAGCCAGAGAAAAAGATTCCCTCTACTGCTGCAAATGCGATAAGTCGTTCCTGAAAAGACCCCTCATCAATCCATCGCATGGCCCAATCTGCTTTCTTTTTCACGCAATCCATATTGTCGATGGCATTAAAAAGGTAGTCTTTTTCTTTGGGGTCTTTTATATAGGTATCAATCAAGAGACTGTAGGTTTCAGAGTGAATATTCTCCATCATGATTTGAAACCCATAATAAAATTTAGCCTCTGTATACTGGACTTCATTGACCATGTTTTCAGCTAAGTTCTCATTGACGATTCCATCACTGGCGGCAAAGAAGGCCAATACGTGCTTTATAAAATAGCGTTCATCATCGTTCAGTTTATCGCTCCAATCGGACAGGTCTGCCGATAGGTCAATCTCTTCCGCTGTCCAGAAACAAGCTTCGGAATCTTTGTAATACTTCCAGATATCGTCATGTTTTATGGGGAATAATACAAAGCGATTCGGATTCTCGGTGAGTAAAGGTTCGTGGCTCATTATTGCTCTAATTTTCAGATATTAAGCGTCAGTATAGACAGAAATTTCAGAATCTAAACGAGAAAGATAATTACGAGTTGCAAATTTATACTAAAGATTTCTCTAATATGTGCAAACTTATTAACACAATGTTAATAAAAACACCAAACTCCTGTATTGGCAGGGGTATCAGTCCTTAAATAAGTTGTTAACAACCGGTTAGTAAATAATTTATTGTCTGAAACTCAGTGCTCGAATGGGATCGATCTTTCGAAGAAGAAGGGTAGGCAGAACCATAAACACAAGGATTAAAATACTACTGGCTACATTAATCAGCCCAATTTTAATCCAATCAAAATGAATAGGTGCGTGAGCGAGATAATAACTTTCCTCATCTAATGTGATCGGTTGGAAATAGTATTGTATGGCGCATAGGCCTAATCCAATCAAATTACCCCAAAATAACCCTCGAATCACGATATATCCTGAATAATGCAGAAATATACGCTGAAGTACACTATGCGGGTATCCTAATGTGGTAAGTAGGCCCAACATACGCATGCGCTCGAATATCAAAATCAGCACTCCTGTAGACATGTTGAGAATGCAAATCGCTATCATTAACAACAAGATAATCTGCTCATTAACCTTTTGTAACTCAAGCCATTGAAAAATGGGTTGTAAACGCTGGGTGATAGACCGGGCTACAATATCCATAGGAACCACATCGAAATAGACATAACGAGAAAAAGCATCTAACTGCTCAATGTCGGAAACAAAAACTTCTACACCCCCGATCTGACGATCAGACCAACCTAAAATAGCCTGCAGTTCCGGCAAGGGCACAAAAGCGAGTTTTTCATCAAATTCGCGGATACCTGTATGGTAAATTCCTTCCACTGTAAACCGCCTTGGAATTTCTTTACCGTCCTTTATAAAGTATAAAATGACCTGGTCGCCCTGTTCCAGAGATAACCTTCGGGCTGTAGTTCTGGATATGATGGTATTCCGACCTTCCAACTTATAATTGGCCAGACTCTGGGTATCCGTGTCTAAATATTGTTGAAAGGCCGGCCAATTATACAAGGAGTCCACTCCCTTCATGATGAGACCTTCAATATTGTCGTCGGTCTGCATAATAGCTGAAAGGTGAGCTGTTCTATGGAAGTAATCTACTGGCTCAACAAAAGTACCAAGCTCGTGATTCCGAACGGATTCTGAACGGAGATTAGCCAAAGACTGCACCCAGTCCATGGTATCTACTAAAGGTACCTCTTGAAAGTCGTGAGAATTAATGTGCGTGATATGAATATGTCCCCAAAAGCCAAAGACCTTTTCACTGATTTCACTTCGAAAGCCCTTGATAATACAAACGGCAATAATCATGACACTTATACTCAAAGCTACCGCGACAGTAGTCAACCTGATAATAAACCCCGAAAAGGATCGCTTACTTCGGTCAAATGTTTTAGCGGCGATAAAGGAAGAGACACTCATGATGACAAATATACTTGAGAAAAAGGATTTATATTACCTTTGAACTAAAAGTCGCCCATGAACTTTTACGAAGAAATGAAGTGGAGAGGAATGATTGATAATCATACTCCGAATATCGAGAACTTATTTTCTGAGGATCAAGTCATTGGATATATTGGTTTTGATCCAACTGCTCCCTCTTTGACCATCGGAAACTATGTTCAGATTATGATATTGAAATTATTTCAGGAGTCCGGACATACTCCCATTGTATTAATGGGAGGAGCCACAGGTCGCATTGGAGACCCCAGTGGAAAGGACCAGGAGCGACTGCTAAAGACGGAAGAGGAGCTGGATCAAAATTTAGAGTTTCAATTTCAGCAACTATCTCAATTTCTCAATTTTTCATCGGGTAAAAACAAAGCCCTTTTAATAAATAATCTCGATTTCTACCGGGATATGAATGTTTTGGACTTCTTGCGCAATGCGGGTAAGGTATTGACGGTCAATTACATGCTATCTAAGGAATCTGTTAAAAACAGAATGGATGCGGGGATTTCATTTACAGAATTTTCCTATCAGTTGCTTCAAGCCTACGACTTTCAGATGCTGTACGAAAAATACAACTGCCAATTGCAAATGGGTGGATCTGATCAATGGGGGAATATCACCTCAGGAACTGAGTTTATTCGCAAGAATATTCCAGATGCAAATGCTTACGCTCTGACTACTCCCTTATTGACGAAAGCAGATGGTACAAAATTTGGGAAGTCGGCGGAAGGAAATATTTGGTTAGATCCAAAAATGACATCACCTTACGCTTTTTATCAATTTTGGCTCAATACGAGTGATGCCGACTTAGCGAAGTTTTTAAAATACTTTTCACTGAAGCCCAGAGAGGAAATCGAGAATTTGATTTCCGAAATTGACGAGAACCCACAAGCTGTTAAAAAACAATTAGCTGCTGAAATCACGGCTCGAATTCATTCTGATGCCGCATTTCACTCTGCGCAGGTAGTGACCCAATTTTTGTTTAATAAAAAAGCGAAGGCTGCTGATGCCGAATCTCTGGAGCGCAAAGACCTGGATATCATCGCGAAAGAAATCCCTGCTTTTTCCATAAGCAAAATTGAGCTCGAGAAAGGGATTCCATTGCTAGAGTTATTGTCAGAACATACAGAGATTTGTGCTTCGAAATCGGAAGCTCGCCGAGCGTTAAAAGGAAATGCTGTTGCTGTTAATAAAGACAAGTTTAGTGATCCAGAAGCCCTGATCAATACCAGCTATTTACTGCATGGAAAATATATCCTGCTCGACAACGGAAAGAAGAATAAATTCATTCTTTCTGCAGAGTAGTAGTAGAAATAATAATAGCGATTTTACTCTTCCCGGAAATCGAGTGATACGGAATTAATGCAATATCTCAATCCGGTAGGCTCCGGGCCATCGCGGAACACATGTCCCTGATGTCCGCCACATTGAGCGCAGTGAACCTCTACCCTGCTCATTCCAAAAGAGCCATCATCTCGATAAGCAATCACGCCTTTTTCTACAGGCTTATAAAAGCTAGGCCAGCCTGTGCCTGACTTGAATTTATGGTCAGAATGAAATAGATCTAAGCCACAGCCTGCACAAGAGTATACTCCTTCTTTCTTTAGATTCCAGTATTCCCCGGAAAAGGCTCGCTCAGTCCCTTCTTCACGTAGCACCCGAAAAGCAGTGGGACTTAATTCTTCTTTCCATTCCGAGCTTGACTTCTCAACTTTTGTCAAACTGGCCTTGGGGTTCGTGTCACCAAACTCTTGTGGTAAGGCGGAATTACTATCATTCTGTGAAAACCCGCAACTCCAAATTAGAGGCAGAAAAATCCAGGTAATTAAAACAAAACGCGTATTCATATTCATTGATTTTTTGGGGTGTCTGTTCGTTTATCTGCTTGCGCATCTCGTTTATGAGTAAAGTCAACAATAAACTTCACAGTTGAACCGATAGACAAAAAGACGAAAAATGCCAGAGTTAAGACGATATATATTGATTGGTATGTTTGAGCCTGATAAATACTGAGCCCAGACAACAGCCATGCATATAATCCACTAAGGAGAACGAAACCCATAAAGCCATATATTGCCCTACTCCAGTCTCTGGCCGAGTCTCGCGTGACCATCAATATAATCGCAGTGAAAAAGGAATAGTATAAAAGCATGGCAGCCGCAATCATCCAGGGGAAAAGATCGTATGTTTCTATCAAGCCAAACCACCCTAAAGACATCCCGGCAGTTGAAATAATTACACTTAAAATGAGCACTGCTACAGCCAGAGAAATCGGATCTTTAAGGTAAGATATCGCTTGATCTAAATTTAATCTCATACTTAACCTAATAAGATCAAGTGCTTAAAGGTTCTGCATATAGATTAAAATCATCGGCATCCACTATATTTACCATAGTGAAGTCTCCAACTCGAAGGAAATGTTTGTCCGCCCGAACTTTTACCTCATTATCCACCTCGTGAGAGTCTCTGTATGTTCTTCCCACAAAATGATTGGATTCATAGCGGTCAACAAGCATACGTTGTGTGGTTCCGACTAAGCGCTGGTTTTTTTCCCAATTAATACCTCTCTGAATCTCCATAATTAATTGAGCTCTCTCCTCTTTAATTTCAGGAGGTACGTCATCCTCCAATGCGTGAGCCAGAGTGTTCTCTTCGTGTGAATATTTGAAAACACCTAATCTATCAAAACGCTGTTCCTCTACAAAAGAGCACAGCTCTTCAAACTCCTCTTCGGTTTCTCCCGGAAATCCCACCAACACTGTAGTTCTCAAGGCTAATTGGGGTACTACCGCTCTCGCATAGTCCAAAAGGTCCCTGGTCTCCTCAACCGTAATCTGTCTACGCATCCGATTCAGAACATCATTTGATGCATGTTGTAAGGGAATATCCAAATAATTACAGACAGAATCATTTTTAACCATAGCGTCAAAAATTTCTCTGGGAAACTTAGTAGGGTACGCATAGTGCAAACGAATCCATTCGATCCCTTCTACTTCAGACAATGCATCTAACAACTCAGGAAGGGCGCGACGTTTATACAGGTCAAGGCCATAATAGGTCAATTCCTGAGCGATAAGATTGATTTCCTTAACTCCAATCCGAGCTAATCCCTTGGCTTCCTCAACTAAATTTTCGATAGGTTGTGAGCGATGTTTACCGCGCATCAGCGGGATAGCGCAGAATGCGCAGGTTCGATTGCAACCTTCCGAGATTTTCAAATATGCGAAATGCTGGGGCGTTGAAATATTGCGCTGCCCCAAGAGTTCATGCTTATAATCAGCCTCAAAGCGTGCTAACAAGGCTGGCAAGTCCATTGTCCCAAAAAAAGCATCCACCTCAGGGATCTCTTTTTCCAGATCATCTTTATATCGCTGAGATAAACATCCGGTAACATAGAGCTTTTCAATTACTCCTTGCTTCTTCTGCTCAGCATAATGCAGAATCGTATCTACTGACTCCTTTTTAGCTAAATCGATGAACCCACAGGTATTAACTATGATGATATTGGCCTCACTTTCCTCCTTTTCATGCTCTGCTTCAATCTGATTGCCTCGCAACTGAGTTAGAATTTCCTCGGAATCCACCAGGTTTTTTGAACATCCCAGCGTTATAATGTTAACTTTATCAGACTTTAAGGTGTTTACTTTCAAAATGTATGGTTTAATGAAGGCAAAATTACTAATCCTATTCCTCTTTTTTGCAGCAAATGCAATAAAAGCTCAAATAGGCATTCAAGGGCACTATCATAATTTCAATTCAGTTGAAGAACAGTCTGCAACTTACAATAGTTTCACCGCCGGCATTGACTATTGGTTTCGCGCCAAAAGGGTAAGATTAGAGTTTCGCCCATTTCTTGGATTTGAGAGCCTGAACAGCAGATCTACAGATCAGTCATTCCAAGGAATGAGTTTTGAATTTCAAACTTTGTTTTATCCCATGGACTGGTTTAATGATTGCCAGTGTCCCACTTTTGGCAAATCCAATGATTTCGTAAAAAAGGGCTTCTTTTTCACTGTAGCACCCTACGTGGGATTGCCTTTAGGAAGTCCATCGGAATGGGAAAGAGCAAGCGAGCTTCTATGGGGTTTTAAAGCTGGAGCTGGAATAGATATAGGTCTTTCAGACTACATCACAGTAAGTCCTTTTGCTCGGCTTATATACCTTCATGATCAATTTACACGTCCTGTCGGTGTCGAGAGATCCGGCACGGCCGCTTTTCAAGTGGGTCTAATTTTAGGGTTGCGGTGGGATAAAGAAAACTTTTAAGAAAACAGAATCACGAGCTCAAGTGTCCTTTAAGCAAAGCGTGCCAGCCCACTATTCCTGCACTTACTGCTACATTGAAAGAGTGTTTCGTCCCAAATTGGGGGATTTCAATAGCGATATCCAGATGGTTTAAAAACTCCTCAGATACGCCATCCACCTCATTTCCTAAAAAAAGGGCGTATTTATGCTTTTGAAAATTAGGATTCCAGTCTTGAAGAGACGTACTCCCTTCCGTTTGCTCAATTCCAACAAGGAGATAACCCTCCGAATCAAGGTACTCGAGCAATGAAGTAGCCTCTGAAAAATAACTCCATGAAACTGATGCTGTGGCTCCAATGGCGGTCTTATTGATTTCTTTATGCGGCGGTTGAGCTGTTATTCCGTAAAGTAAAAGGTGATCAAATCCCATAGCGTCTGCAGTGCGGAAAATACTTCCCACATTTAGGGCAGATCGAATATTATCCAGAACAAATACAACTGGATATTTAATGGACTTTTGAAATTCAGGAACCGTTTTCCTATTGAGCTCATCCAGTTTTAATTTGCGATATCTCATTTTTCGTGATACTCTAGCGCTGCCTGAACAAAGGATACGAATAAAGGGTGAGGGCGCTCCACCCTGCTTTTATACTCGGGGTGATATTGGACACCGATAAACCAAGGATGATTTTTTAGCTCAATAATTTCTACGAGATCTTTCTCCGGATTTCTACCGGAAGCCAGCATCCCTTTATTTTCCAATTGTTTGAGGTAAGTATTATTGAATTCGTAACGATGGCGATGTCTTTCTTCAATCTGTGATTGCCCATAAATTTTGCGTGCCAAGCTTCCTTTTAAAAGTTTACATGTATACTTCCCCAATCTCATAGTTCCTCCCATTTCACCAATATCTTTTTGATCCGGCATGATATCTATAATGGGATCCGATGAGCTGGATTCCCACTCTGTACTTGACGCATGAGGTAACCCTAGTACATTTCGTGCAAACTCTACAACTGCACATTGCATTCCTAAGCAAATCCCTAAAAAGGGAATGTCATTCTCTCTAACAAAGCGAATCGCATTTAATTTGCCGTCAATTCCTCGGGAACCAAATCCCGGAGCCACTATAACTGCATCGTATTGCAACAGCTCCTCAAATTTATATTCCGGATCTTCGAGGCGTTCAGAATGAATAGGAACGACTCTAACATTCGTCTCAGAAACAGCCCCCGCATGATAGAGAGACTCATAAATAGATTTATAGGCATCCTGCAACTCATTGTATTTCCCTATCAGACCCACTTTTATTTCGTGAAGCGGATTTTTTTGGTGTCCAAGAAACACTTTCCAGGCATCCAGATCTACCTTCTCCTTAAATTCAGTGATTTTCATTTTCTTGAGAACCATTCTATCCAGCTTCTCTTTGAGCATGAGCAAGGGTACATCATAAATAGAGCTTGCATCAATGGCTTCAATTACCGATTCGCGATCTACATTGCAAAACAAAGCTAATTTAGTCCTGATCTCTTCGGTGAGCTCATGTTCTGTCCGACAAACTAACAAATCCGGTTGAATACCTGAAGTCAATAATTCCTTAACTGAGTGTTGAGTAGGCTTTGTTTTCAACTCTTTGGCGGCAGACAAATATGGAATTAATGTAAGATGGATAACCAGACAATTAGATATCCCTAGTTCATTTCGCAATTGTCTGAGTGCTTCGATGTAGGGAAGAGATTCAATATCCCCTACCGTTCCTCCCAACTCCGTAATAATGATATCGTGCTCACCTGTTTGACTTAAGGCAATAACACGCTCTTTGATTTCATCCGTAATATGGGGAATGACCTGAACGGTTTTCCCTAAATAATCCCCTCGACGTTCTTTGTTGATCACGGATTGATAGATTCTCCCCGTTGTTACATTGTTGGCTTGAGACATAGATTGGTTTAAAAACCTTTCGTAATGTCCCAGGTCTAAATCAGTTTCAGCTCCATCATCAGTAACATAGCACTCACCGTGTTCGTATGGATTAAGTGTGCCGGGGTCAACATTTATGTAGGGGTCAAATTTTTGAATCGTCACTCGAAGACCTCGAGCTTGAAGAAGTTTACCCAAAGAAGCAGCTATAATTCCTTTTCCCAAGGAGGAGGTAACCCCGCCCGTAACAAAGATGTATTTTGACATGATATTAATTTTCGTGTTGTTACGGGATGTAAAGGTACATAAAGATATCTAATGGCACAGTCTTCCTCTGTTCGTCTTTACCCCATATTAACTCAATATTAAAACTTTCCGAACTGCATAAACCTCATATAGAATTCTTACTTTTGGATTCCAATCTATAATTATGGATTACACGCTGTTAGTCATGTGGGTCGGTTTTTTTCTGGCCGCTTATTCTGTTGTTGGCAATGATGTCATCCAGACGCTGGGAACTTTTCTGACTTCAAATGAAGATAGAGCCCCCTGGTGGAGCCTTTGGCTTTTTGCTGCAAGCATACTATCCGTAGCTTTGGTTTATGGTTTTCTACAGAATGATATTTCCTACGGCCGTTTAGATAAGTTTACCGCCCCAGAGGTTATGCCCTGGTACTATTTACTGCCTCCTATTGTCCTGTTGATCATTACCCGATCGGGAATACCTGTCAGCACGACATTCATGATCCTCACTTTGTTTTCTATACAGGATTTACCCGCAGATTTTTCCACTTTAACTAGCAGTATTTTTGATACCGAACAAAAACTCGGTGGGATGATATATAAGTCAGTTTTGGGTTATATCGTCGCACTGAGTTCGGGTCTAATAATTTTCGTAGCTATAAGCCGATTTACAGAGCGCGTCTTTGTTTTGCGCCCTATGGAAAAAAGGAGAAGGTATATCTGGACTATTGTGCAATGGGCCACCACTGCATTTTTGTGGTTTCAATGGCTATCTCAGGATCTGGCAAATATTTACGTTTATTTCGGAGGAGGGAATGACCTGAATGTTTGGGAGTTCATCATCTCATTGCTGATCATCGTAGGTTTACTCGGGTATATTTTTTACCGGAAAGGAGGAGCTGTTCAAGAGATCGTGCGATCAAAATTCAATACATCAGATATCCGCTCTGCCACCTTCATTGATTTTATTTATGGAATTATTCTTTACATTTTCAAATACGACTATTTTGATATTTGGGGAGGTAAAATCCCCATGTCAACAACCTGGATATTTGTTGGGTTGCTATCGGGTCGGGAGATGGGAATCGTATTAGTTCAAAATGGATATGTCGCCCGATCCATCCTTAATATGTTGTTTTCTGATTTGGGTAAGATCTTTTTTGGGTTGGTCGTCAGTATAGTTCTTGTATTTCTTATCAAGTATCTGGCGGTTATTTTCTAAATCATCAAGGAATAAAATGATTCCCCCAAACTTTGCGGGCAAATTTTCGCCATAAATACAATCCCAATATCCCGGCCAGAGCACCCACTGCAAAACCAACCAAAATATCAAAGGGATAGTGAACACCCACATAAATCTGGGCATACCCAATGCTCAAAGCCCAAAATAAAAAAATGAAAACGGCTATTGAGTTTCCATAAAATAAAGAAAAAGCAAAAAAGACGGCCATTGACATATGGTTTGAAGCGTGAGCAGAGCTCATACTATATCCGCTTCCACATCTAACCAATAATCGAGCTTCTACCGGCGAATCGGAATGACAAGGGCGGAGTCGTTCAATCTGTTTTTTTAATGCATAATTCGTAGTTCCGTCTGAAACCCCTATCGTCAACAAACAAAATGCTAACCAAATAAAGCCTTTCCATTTATAACGAATCAGGGCCAAAATGAAAAGTAAAACATAAAGAGGCAGCCAAAAACCACCATCCCGAATGGGGGGCAGAATCGAATCAAATAATCCACTTGTAGCACTTTTGTTGATCCATTCAAAAATTAAAATGTCCCATTCCATCATATTTGATTATTTTTTTGTTCGTATGATTAAGCGATCCGATGACTCCGGATTAAAGGGGTGAAGTTGATAATCCCCATAGACTTGAATAATCTCAAGTGAAGTTGAAGAAAACAACTTTTCGAAATCAAAAAGTGTCAAGGCCTTTACTCGTTCTTCAAACTCAAGTGGGGGTTGATTCTGTGGGTAAACACGAATTTTCTTCTTAACCTCATCGTCGGAAAGTGACCTTGATAATTCAAAGGTGACTCCATTAATTTCCTTGGTCTCCGAAGCCTGAATCGTGCTGGATAGTTTTTCGACATTCATAAAATCAATGAGAAACTCTCCACCCTTTTTTAGAACAAGAGAAACATTATCGAGCGTCTTTTTATGCTCATCCCATGTACCAAAATACCCAAAACTCGTGAAAAAGTTGAAAGCGTAATCAAATACAGCTGGATCGAATGGGAAGGGCTTTCTCATATCGTGTTGAATAAAGCATTGATTCCTCTGGCTAAACTGCTTCGCCCTCGCAATATTTTTTTCCGCGATATCGATTCCATCGACGCGGTGTCCTTCTAAAGACAATAATCGAGAAAAGCGACCTTCTCCACAAGCGACGTCCAATATTCTCGATTTAGGTTTAATATTTAGCTCAAGTTGAAGATTTCTCAAAAACTGCTGAGCCTCTACCTCATTTCGGTGATTATATAGGATGTGATAATAAGGGGAATTAAACCATAATTTAAACCATTCCCTATCTGTTTCGCATACCATTCCAAATTCAATTTATCTTAACAAAAATCGTATTTTTACGTTTTAATTCACACAGATCAAATATACAATACTTTGGCGCTTATTAAATCTATTTCAGGATTCCGAGGAACCATCGGTGGAGCTGTTAATGAAAATTTGACCCCTCTCGATATTGTGCAATCTACAGCAGCCTTCGCGCAGTTTATGAATGATATTGCTGGTGAACCCGCAACTCTCGTGGTTGGACGAGACGGAAGGAAGTCCGGCCTTCATGTGTATACATTAGTGGCCGAGACCTTGCGATCCATGGGCTGTCATGTCCTTAACTTAGGTTTAAGTACAACCCCAACGGTTGAAATGGCGATTTTACATCATCGTGCTCAAGGCGGTATTGTTTTGACAGCCAGCCATAATCCTAAAGGTTGGAATGCCCTCAAACTCCTTGATGATAAAGGAGAATTTTTGGATAAAAAGTCAGGCCAGGCTATCATAGAACTCAGCAATAGTTCAGATCTGAATTTTTCACCTATTGAAAAATGGGGAACCATTCAGGCCTATACTCATAGCTTAGAAGACCATATCAAAGCCATATTAGACGATGACCTTATTCAGGTTGATCTGATTCGAGAAAAAAAATATCACCTTATTATCGATGCCATCAATTCAACGGGAGCCATTGCACTTCCTGCTCTTTTGGATGCCCTGGGGTGCACTTATGAAATAATCAACGGAGAAGTAAATGGTGAGTTTGCCCATAACCCGGAACCTCTAGAAGCCCACTTGGATAGCCTCATTAAGCAGGTGAAGAAAAAAGAAGCGGATTTGGGTATTGCAGTTGATCCGGACGTAGATAGACTGGCTTTAGTTGATGAAAAGGGAAGATATATCGGAGAAGAATATACATTAGTAGTAGCTACGGATTTCATCTTATCCTCAAAAGGTCAGGGTCATTTTGTGTCCAATTTATCCTCGTCAAAAGCCCTTCAGGATTTTATCATTTCTAAAGGTGGAACGTATGAAAGCTCAGCAGTTGGAGAAGTGAATGTGGTTAAAAAAATGAAGGAATCGGGTGCTATTTTAGGAGGTGAAGGCAATGGCGGAGTTATATATCCCGCATTGCATTACGGACGTGATGCGCTCGTCGGAGTGGCTTTTACGCTCCAACATATGGCAAACCAGAAGAAGAAGCTAAGTGCTATAACCGAAAAGTACCCCCGGTACCAAATGATAAAGGATAAAATTACGCTTCCGCAAGACCGCAATATCGAGAAGCTGCTCGAACGTCTGCAGCAATCATTTCCCGGGCATGATTGTATTACAATCGATGGTCTGAAAATCCTATTCAATCAAGGTTGGGTTCACTTAAGAGCTTCCAATACAGAGCCGATTCTCAGGTTATATGCAGAACACCATACCCAGGAAAAAGCTCGGTCCTTAGCCAATCGAGTTCGCCGGGAATTTGAACAAATTATCGAATATCATTAACTCCCTCAATACTCATGAAAATATATTTTGATAACGCTGCATCCACTCCAGTGCATCCTGAAGTCAGGGATGTTATGATGGAATCGCTGAATGAGGATATTGGTAACCCCTCCTCTATTCACGACCACGGTCGAAAAGGAAAAGCAAAAATTGAACAAGCCCGAAAACTAGTGGCGCAGCACTTTCAAGCTTCTTTAGGAGAAATCTTCTTCACTTCGGGTGGAACGGAATCCAACAATATGGCTCTGAAATGTGCTGTTCGGGACTTAGGAGTAAATCATATCATCACACTCCCTATTGAGCATCATTGCATATTACATTCTATAGAACGAATACAAAAGCATAACCCGGATGTCGACTGCACATTTCTCAATATTGATTTGGAGGGAAAAATTGACAAAAATGAGCTTGAACAGCACCTAAAAACTCTTGCAGATCAAAAAGTGTTGGTCAGTATCATGCATGCCAATAATGAAATTGGAACCATTCAGGACATGGAAAACATCGCTAAAATTTGCGATAATTACGACGCTTATCTGCATTCAGATACGGTTCAAACAGTCGCTCACCACCCAGTGGATGTGAGTAAAACAAAGATTCACTTTCTTTCCGGCTCTGCTCACAAGTTTCATGGCCCCAAGGGCGTTGGATTTATTTATATGAATCAAGATGCCATTATTGAACCTTTTATTGACGGCGGTGCTCAAGAACGAAATATGCGAGCCGGGACGGAAAATATTACTGGAATTGTTGGAATGGCAAAGGCACTTGAGTTGGCTGAAGAGAGGGCAACCGAAGATCATGAGCACTTACTTCAACTCAAAACAAGACTGAAAGAGGGCCTCTCTCAGTTTGATGAGCGGATACAGTTCAATGGTCCTTCAGATCCTTCAGAGGTTCTTTCTACCCTATTAAATGTGCAGTTCCCTCCACACCCCAAAAGTGATATGTTCCTCATGTATATGGATCTGAAAGGTATATCTATCTCAGGCGGAAGTGCATGTAGTTCCGGAGCCAATCAAGGGTCTCATGTTATAAAAGCGATTCGAGGAGACCATGAGGGAATGGCTGTTCGGTTTTCTTTCTCACGCTATAACACCATTCAAGAAGTTGATCAGGTCCTGGACGCCATCAAAGAAATCCTTGGATAGTGAAACAAGATGAGCTATACATGGATCGAGCCTTAGAATTAGCTCGGAATGGCGATAATCGAACACAAACCAATCCGAGAGTTGGGGCTGTTATCGTTTACAATAATCGTATTCTGGGAGAAGGTTGGCACAAAGAGTTCGGGCAAGAACATGCTGAAATCCAAGCACTTAATGATATTAAAGCCGAGGATCGGCATTTGGTTCCAAAATCTACCATTTATGTTACTCTGGAACCCTGTTCATTTATCGGAAAATCACCGTCTTGTGCTCATCGAATTCTAAAAGAGAATTTTCATAGAGTGGTTGTGGGAGCTATTGACCCAAACCCAAAAGTAAATGGTAGAGGATGCAGAATCTTAAAAGAGGCTGGTATAGTCGTGAGGGAAGGTGTACGTAAAAATGAATGTGAACGTCTTTTGATCCCCTTCTCTACACAACAGGTGCTGAAAAGACCTTATATTCATCTGAAATGGGCGCAATCCTACGATGGGTTTCTTTCTAAGGTAGGTGAGCGAACACCAATAAGTCATTCTTATCTTAAATTTGTAACACATCAAATCAGAGGCCAATGTCAGGGACTTCTTGTTGGCACAGATACCTTAATCGTTGATAATCCCCGTCTAGATAACAGATTTTCTTGTGGAGACTCGCCAGTTAAGATTATTTTAGATCGAAAAGGACGGATTCCACTCAAAAACTGGTCATTTCTGCTTAGTAAAGGTCCGACTCTGGGCATGGGACCAGAAAATCATCCTTTAAGATCTTATTTTGATCAATTCGTAGTTATAAATAGAGAGGGTGGTTTGAAAGAAATATTGAATACACTTTTTGATTTAGGAGTAGGCACCCTAATGGTGGAAGGAGGAGCGAAATTACTCTCGTCATTCATCTCCGAAGAAATGTGGGACAAGGCCACTATAATAAAAAGTCCAAATTCTATAAAAAATGGAATTCAAGCTCCCTTTTTGACGGGGCATTTGATAAAAGACGCTATCATTTACAATCATTCTGTATTGGAAATGGTTTCTGATCGTCTGCGCCCCTACTTCAATTAGGCAATGGAGTGTTTTTTCAAAAAGTGATCCACAATCTTTCTCCCGTGATCACGAGTATTTTCTATAAATAGTCGGTGGGTTTTCATACCGCACTGAATGACGCCTGCCAGATATAGATTCGGAATGTTGGTTTCTAGATGATCTTCATCACACACCGGTGTATCGTCTTCGTCATTTTCAATGGCTACACCAATCTCCTTTAAAAAAGAATAGTCTGGATGATAGCCGGTTAAAGCCAGCACAAAATCATTGGGAACAGACCATTGCTCTCCATTTTTTTCAAGAACGACTTCAGTTTCTCGAATCTCTTTCACCTGAGTTTTGAAGTGAGCCATAATCGACCCTTCTTTTATCCGATTTACAATATTGGGCCGAATCCAGTATTTCACTCTGGGGTTAATTTCTGCGCCACGTACAGCCATGGTAACACGGGCACCCTTCTGCCAGCATTCCAGAGCGGCATCACAGGCTGAATTTGCAGCACCGATAACCAATAAATCTTTTCCTATGTAGTCATGCGGATTTTTATAATAGTGGCTCACCTTGGATAACGATTCCCCTTGAATATTCATCAAATTGGGTTGACTGTAATAGCCTGTTGCTATAATGATTGAACGAGAAGTGTATTTTTCCTTATTACTTTTTACTGAAAAATACCCATCCTTTCGGTCTACGGTCTCAACCTCCTCATAAGTGTGCAGATTGAGCTTATTATCCAGGACAATCCTTCTATAATATTCCAATGCCTCATCACGCGTCGGCCTGGGATGATGAGAAAGAAAGGGGGTGTCCGCAATTTCTAGCTTGGTCGATGTGGAGAAAAAAGTCATTTCATCAGGAAAATTGTACAAGGAGTTTACCAATGCCCCCTTTTCTAAAATGAGATAAGATAGCCCTGCCTGTTGACATTCCCATCCACATAATATACCTGTTGGTCCGCCCCCCACAATAATGAAATCAAAATCTTTGCTGTCCATGTAATCCGTTTCTTTTCGGGTGTTATACTTCTACCTCTTGATTAAAATCTTTTCGCATCTAAAAATATAGTAAAATAACACAAAAACGCCCCCCTTGTTTGTTTGAATGGAAGTCAAATCGTATCCGATGCAAAATGCACAAGTAAATCCAATACTTTCAAATGAAATTAAACGCAGCAAATAAACAGTATGAAAAAGAAATGAGTAGATTTTCCGATCAGCTTCGCGTCAGTGCTGCGGAAGGTCCGAAGGAGTCTCGTCCTTGGACGAGACCGATAGCCTGAAGCATAACGCCCCGAGTGTCCGCCATTTTGGCGGACACTCGGGGGACGCCCAAAAAAATATAAAGTAATTGCTTATAAAAGTTAGTAGATTTGCCGGCCTATGACGAGAAAGGCCGACATTAGAAAGTCACTTTTAATTGCTGGTCCCGTAATTTTGGGGCAATTATCCTATATCGCTTTGGGGGTAATTGATAGCATGATGGTGGGCCGATTAGGGGCAGAACCTCTGGCTGCCGCGGCTTTAGCCAATAGCTATTTAGCTATTCCACTCACTTTTTGTTTTGGGCTCACTGCTGGCGTGGCTCCCATAGCGGCCAAACTCTTTGCTCGGCGACAGTTCCAAAACTTAACGTCCGTGTTTAGAAATGGAAATTGGACAGCTTTGGGAGCAGGTATACTTTTGGGATTATTAATGATACTGGGCTTCCCTTTACTCTATGTACTGGGACAACCTGAGTCGGTGATCACCTCAGCTGAACCCTACATCTATTTATTGGCTCTAAGTGTGGTTCCTCAGGCTTTATTCTTAAATGTGAAAAATTTTACGGAGGGTCTGGAATGGATGCGCCCGGCTTTATATGTCAGTCTGGCCAGCATTCCCATTAACTTTTTCCTGAACTACCTTCTCATTTTCGGTCCCTGGGTCTTTCCGGCCTGGGGCTTATTCGGTGCAGGTGTGGCAACAGTAATGACCCGATGTATTATGTTGGGTTTTATCTTAGTATTGATGCATTATAGTCAATTCAAACGTTATATGGCTTTTAATTTTCAATGGAATAAGGAAATTGTGCAAAAAATATTGTCTCTGGGTGTTCCTGCCGGCTTTCAATATACCTTCGAGACCGGTGCTTTTGTAGCTGCCGCCCTATTAATGGGTGTGTTGGGCACCCTCCCTCTCGCGGCTCATCAAATTGCCATCAATTTGGCATCGATACCGTTCATGGTGTGCATTGGCTTCTCGTCAGCAGGAGCTATTCGAATGGGCAGGGCTTACGGCGAAGAAGATCAATCCAAAATCAGGTTTACAGGTAGTAATATATTATTGGTGACCACAGGCTTTATGGCGATTTCAGCTATTGCCATAGCATTGCTTCGATTCCAGTTACCGAAATTGTACATCGATAATCCGGAAGTTATTTTAATGGCGGGAGAGATGCTACTCATAGCAGCTCTATTTCAACTTTCAGACGGGATTCAAGCAGTGAGTGTGGGTTTACTCCGGGGACTGGAAGACGTCAAATGGCCCACTTTCTTTGTATTGCTAGCCTACTGGTTGCTCGGGCTTCCCCTGGGTTATATCCTCACTTTTTATTGGGACTGGGGATATGTGGGTATTTGGATGGGACTGCTTATAGGGTTGAGTTTTTCAGCACTTTTTTTACTCATCCGTTTCCTGCGAGCCAGCCGAACGGCATTAGCTTCCAGCTAATGAATCCTTGAAATTCAGCACCTACTCGGCAATATAAAGATCAAATTCAACTCGTCGATTTAATCGACGACCCGTTTCTGTATCATTATCTGAGCGAGGCTTGTCAGGGCCAAATCCTACATAGGACATTCGAGATGCACTTATACCTCGACTGGCCAGGTATTCATAGCAGGAGCGCGCACGTCTTTCTGAGAGACGTTGATTTAAAGCCCGGCTACCGGTATTATCCGTGTGTCCACTGATGCGGAGTTTGTAATCGGGATATCGCTTCATAATCTCAGCAATATCATTCAAATTCTTGAAAGAAGAGGGTTTAAGTGTAGCCCGATTTGAATCGAACTTGACAGATTCCATAGCGAGATCGAGTACTTCCTGCTCCTTTTCCTCAATGACCGGACAACCCATATTATTAACTGGGCCAGGCGTATCTATACACTTGTCATCTTTATCGGGCACGCCATCACCATCCCGGTCCGGGCAGCCACCAGTAGCTCTCGGTCCATACTCCTTCGGACAATCATCCCTGTCGTCAGGAATGCCATCGCCATCGCTATCTATGGTAGGACATCCTTTACTTTCTTTGGATCCGGGAACATTCGGACATTCATCCTCACTGTCGGGCACCCCATCGCCATCGGTATCCGGACAACCATCGAATATTTTCGGCCCTGCATCTTCAGGACACTTATCTTTGTGATCAGGAATCCCATCGCCATCTGAATCCGGGCAACCATCAAACATGGCTATTCCGGCTTCGCTCGGGCATAGGTCGTAAATATCGGCCACACCATCGCCATCCGTATCTTCTAATTCATCTTTTTCTTCCTCTTCCTCTTTTTCCTCCTCAACAGGTGGTTCAGGCTTTTTCTTTTGTAAAAAATAATACTTTACCCCCATCGTTAAATTCATATTGGATCGATCTTCTCCACTAAGATGATATCCTCCCTGAAGGTTTATGGCTGTAGACGGATGGATGTTTATATTCAGTCCAATTCCAAGGGGCAGATCTACCTGGGTATCATCATCAACGGCAAAAAGAACGTTTCCACCCAGTAATAAATAAGGCTGAAATAAAGCCTTCTCATCCTTCAGATTGTATTGAAGTTGGGCTCCAAGACTATGCATTCGAGTCGGAGTCTGCTCACCGTCAAATTGAACGATAGCAGTCCGAAAGGGTGTATACAGTTCTATGGGACCCGTAAAATTGTGCATGTAACCGATCTCAAAACCATCGCTATATGATCTAAAATCAACAATATCCCCACCACTCGGGCCTAAAAAATCAATAAACAACTTTTTAGCTGCAAACCCATGCTTACGAACAATTTCAGTAGAGTCGGATTGACTATGGCCGGAAAAAGGGAAAAAAAGAGCAAAAGCTAGAGATGCAAGCAGGATATTTTTCATCATCAATTACATTTGACAGAGATACATATTATCAAATATAGTAATAATTCTGAAAAGAAAAGATGATTCCCTTCTATTTGGCTTCAAAAAATCCAGTTTGTGTATTCTTTTTCACCTTATCCCAACTAAAGCATCGGCCATTCATGGAAATGTAAATACCGGGAGGCATACTTTGAACAAATGCCAATGCACTTCCCAAATTAAAAAACCCATCCGAAGACGTTCCGAAGGCGTAAGGAATCATGGCCCCTACCAGAACAATGGTTTTGTTACCTAGATTTTCTTGTGCCAAATAGCCCGCCGTTTCGACCATGCGATCTGTACCGTGCGTAATCACAATTTGTTCGGCTTGAGTTCGCTGACAGTTGTGTGCGATCAGATGGCGATCAGCCTCGGCCATTTCAAGACTATCTACCATCATAAGAGTCTTAACATCGACATCCAGTGTGCAACGCCCTCTGGATAACATGTCGGGCAAGTGGGTATCTCGAAAAAAAAGGTCACCGGTTATAAAGTTATAGTCTTTATCGAAGGTACCTCCAGTCACATAAATTTGAATCATCCGAATGTTTCATACGAGGGAAATAGAAGAGGGGAGTTTTCCCCTCTTCTATAATTTTTACTCCCCTATTTTGAATTCACTTTCATCAATCTCCACATTCAGATTCACCTCTTTTACTACCATTTTAATAGGTTGAGGCATAGGACCGCTGAGCTCTGTCGTCATGGGCACCATAACACCTTCCACTTCTTGGTAATCTTTATAATCAACTGTAATCGTTGTTGGGCCCTGCTGCCCTTCCGTCGTCGATATTTCCCGAATTTTCAATCCGGATTCAACATCAAAGAAGAAGGTTTGATCTTCCCCTACCTTAGGCATCACTTTGACTTTATAAACATCCTTGCCATTGACTTCTTCCAGCCCGAGCAATTTTAATTCATGCCCCATCTCATCGTAGTACAATTCTCCGAAAATCTTTGCATTCATTTTAAAAGATTCCAGTTCATCGCCTTCAATAGCTTGTTTACCTTGAGGGGATTGAGCCATACCTTTCCCGTTGTTATAGACTTGTTTTTGAGCGACCATGCCATTCATCTCGATCGTTTCCAGAAACTGATTCGGAACATTTATTTTCCGCGTTCCTGAAAGCGTCATGGCTCCCACATTCATATCGTACTTCATGTGTAAACTACTTACGTCGCGAAGAGCCTCTTCACCACCGATGGCCTCCAGGTAGGAGTTAATGACATCTTGAGCAGTAAGTCCTTCCGGGATAGCCTTATCTGAGGCAACCACCTTCTCCCCTTCCGCGTTAAAGAAAGTAACCTGACCTTTTGAATCAAACCGTTTTACTTTTTCAGCGACATCATCCTTATTTCCAACAATTAAAATATTCGCGGCATCTGGACGTATATATTTTTTGGCTGCCATCATAACGTCTTCTTTCGTTACGGCTTCAATTTTCCTCAAGTACGACTCGTAAAAGTCCTTGGGCAAATCAAATCGAGCAATGGAGAGCGCTTGCTGAGCAACGGTTTGAGGTCTTTCCAGGGATCGGGCAAAAGATCCATTCATAGAGTTTTTCACTAAATTCAAATTCTCATCCGCAACTTCTTCGGTTCGAATTCGATTCATTTCATGCAAAAACTCTACAATAGCAGAGTCTGTCACCTCATTTCGGACGCTGGCATAAGCTTGAAAACTTCCGATTAAGCGATCCGGTGACAGGCTAGATCGAGCTCCATAGGTAAAGGCTTTATCCTCCCTTAGGTTTTGCATTAAGTAACCCGAAAAGACTCCACCTCCTAAGATATTATTCATGACTCTCGCCGCTACATAATCTTCAGAGGTCAATTTCAAATCTACTGGATAAGTCACATTTATAACCGACTGCACTGCACCGGCTCTATCTACAAAAGAAACATTTGTTGCATCAGGTGCCTCCGGTTGCGCGGTATTAGGTTTGGGTACATCAGCTGTTTCCCAATCACCAAAATACTCTTCTGCTAATTTTTTAGCTTCATCAGCTTTAATATCACCTACCACTACAAAGTAGGATACATTGGGCTTAAAGTAAGTCGAATAGTATTTCTTACAACTTTCTAATGAAATATTCTCGACAGTAGATTCTGTCGCGAACTCACCATATGGATGAGATTTTCCAAAATTAACCTGCGAACGGATATTGGATGCAATCGCGTTCGGGTTATTTTTTGAAGAGGCTATGCCAGATAACATTTGCTTCTTCAGTTTCTCAAATTCTTCTCCATTGAATGCCGGTCTCAATACCACGTCCGACATAATATCAAGCAAGGTGCGCTTGTGTTGCGTTAGACACGAGCCAAAAGCACCCCGACTTGAGGTCGACAAGTTGGCTCCAATAAAATCGATTGATTCGTCGATCTCAGCTTTCGTTCTGTTCTCCGTACCCGTACTCAACAAATCGCCTGTCATAGAAACAAATCCGGCTTCTTCACCTTCCACAATAGGATCCGTATCCACAAAAAGTTGGAACGAAACGCGCGGAAGCTTATGATTCTCTACCACAATGATCTTCAATCCATTGTCGAGTTGTACCTGAGTGTAGTCCCCCATTTTCAGCTGGGGGGCTGGGCCAGGCTCAGGTGCAGAACTTCTAAAGTCTTCTGTTAGGTCAGTAGGAATTTGAGAGGAGCTATCCGACACTTTTTCTCCGGTTTTAGGTGAACATTGAAATAAGGAAAAGGCCAAGATTACGAGAAATATATAATTCTTCATGAGTTTTCGTTTTTATTACTGTGCTTCAGCTGGTTTTGGCAAATAGTATAGGACCACGCGTTGATTCGGCTTAAGATACTTTTTCGCGACGCGCTTTATATCCTCTCGGCTGACTGCCCGGTATTTATCCAAAATCTGATTGACTAATTGAGCTTCTCCATAAAACATGTGGTAGGTAGCCAAATTTTCAGCAATACCAGCCATACTTGCATTTTGGCTCACAAATTGAGATTCCTTTTGATTGAGGATTTTTTGATACTCCTTCTCAGTGATCAAATTATTCTTCAGCTTTTCGACTTCCTCGTCCATAGCTGACTCCAACACTTGAGGGTCCGTACCCATATTAGCGATTCCGTAATTAATACTTAATCCATAATGCTCAAGACCAAAGGCAAAGTTAAATACAGCCAGGGCCAACTGTTCGTCATCAACAATTCGCTTGTACATGCGAGAAGATTCTCCTCTCGAAAGAACGGAGGCCAACATATCCAAAGCGTAATAATCGGGATGGGTCTGCTCGGGAATGCGATACCCCTGTATGACCGCCGGCAATTGGATCTCATCAAAAACCGTATCGCGTATTTCCTTACTCAAGGCAGGTTCATTCAATTCCGGAACCGGTATATCGTTCGTTCCTCTTGGAATTGAACCGAAATACATCTCAATCCATGACTTTAATTGATCGATGTCACCCAAATTACCTGCAATACTCAAAACCGCATTATTAGGAACATAAAAGGTCTCATAGAAATTTTTATAATCTTCTTCAGAAGCTGCATTCAAATGCTCCATACTTCCGATCGGCATCCACTGGTAGGGATGCTTGGAGAAAGCGCGACTAAAAGTCTCCTGCATAACT
Organism: uncultured Saprospiraceae bacterium; assembly: GCA_964626595.1. Taxonomy (GTDB): domain Bacteria; phylum Bacteroidota; class Bacteroidia; order Chitinophagales; family Saprospiraceae; genus JAWLFI01. The sequence goes on along the minus strand of CAZVFU010000003.1, from coordinate 30,523 downwards.
GTTCCGTAGGGTTGGTTATCCACCCGTTGTCTTTTCTCTTCTTTCACCACAGATCGTTGTGTTTCAATCCCCACAGTATCGACGACAGCGTGCAACATACGCTCTGACTCTAGCCATAAACCTAATTCGAGCTGATTTGCAGGCAAGAGCTCGTAATAATAGGTGCGATCAAAACTCGTATTGGCATTTAATGAGCCTCCGGCCTTTTCAACATATTTATCAAATTCACCCCGTTCAATATTTTCAGTGCCCTCAAATAACAAATGCTCAAAAAAGTGAGCAAAGCCCGTTCGGTCCGGGTCTTCATTTTTGGATCCTACGTGGTACATCACAGAGACTACCGCAACCGGCGCACTCTCGTCATTATGCAAAATAACATGGAGCCCGTTGTCCAGCGTATACTCTTCAAAATCAATTTGTGTCATTTGTGCAAAGGTTACATTGAGCAGACTACCAAAGCCTAGCACCAACATTAAAAAAAGTCGTGTCAGATTATTCATTTTCATGTGTTTATCATTTTTACACCCTAAATATATGAAAGTATATCCCAAGATGCATAAATAAATAGATAGGTCGTTCGATTTTATCGATTTATGACGGATTTGAAAAGTCCAGGACACTCTAAACGAATCGGTCAGCACATGAAGAACTCGCAAAAGCATCCGGCTTAGCTTTAAAAGTAAACCCCATTCCTTTAATATACCCCATCGCCTCTTTAAATGCCGCTGAGGACAAATACCGGGGATCGGGATTGATATCAGCATGTACTTCCATCGGGATCCCATATTTTTTCAGCAAAGGAGCCAATTCATAGGCCACTTCTATAGACGTGGATACTTCCTGAATCATACGCTCTTTGAGACCGACCCTTCCTTTCCGGGCAGACTTACGCAAAAACATGAATCCACCCGCGCCTTCGCGAAGAAATACGATTACAGTAGCAAATTTTGTGTATGCCGTACGAACCTCAGAATCTGTTCCTACACAAATCGATAATTGAGATAAATAGTCTTCCTGGAGGCGCAGCACATCCTCCACTTCATCCAGCAAAGGGCGTAAAAGAGAATCCCCATTAATCCGTCTCCATCCCGAATTTCCAGAAGTTACATACATAATCGTTTAAACAAGGGAAAGGCATATAAAAGTTTACGGATTCAAAATATTCATATGAAATTAATACAAATACACTTTTAGTTTTATCCCTGACGGTCAAATTAGCCAATGCCAATTAATGAATAAATGAGCCTATGATGAGGGCGATCCCCGGCCCCTGTTTTTTATAATGAGCTTTACGCGATCGGGGCCGGGGCGCTATGTTTCGGGGCTCGTTCAGTAGTTCCGCCTCTGTCCTCGAGATGCCCCAGGCAATAGCCCGGGTTTCTCGGTACATCGGCGGCTTCACTCGGCCCTCTCATCAGCGCATTCGCTTGCGCTGATCTCGACGGCTCGCGGCCCGGCCGCGCCCCCTTCACAGCGCGTATCGCAAAAAATGCAGGGAAAATATCGTTAAATTCGAAAACCCACTAAAATTTTTTAATACCCTTTCTCTTCAACCATGCCTCCATCGGCAACGCGAAAAATTCGCCCCGGAAACTTATCGAGCAATCTATAGTCATGTGTAGCAATAAAAATTGCAGTCCCCTTTTCCTTGTTCAGCCGGCGTAACAAAAACATAATTTCATCTGTGGTGGCAGGGTCCAAATTGCCGGTAGGCTCGTCGCCAATGATTAAGGAAGGAGTATTGAGCAGTGCCCGGGCAATGGCTACTCTCTGCCGCTCGCCACCTGATATTTCATGAGGCATCCGGTCTTGTTTCCCTGGCAAATGCACCCATTCCAGGATTTCTTCGATACGTTGTTTACGATTTTTCTTCGATTTCCAGTCCGTAGCCTTAAGAATGAAATCCAGATTTTTAAATACCGAATAGTCTTCCAGCAATCGAAAATCCTGAAAAACCATCCCTAACTTTCTGCGATAATCGGGGATATCCTTAGGACGAAGTCCGGTTAAATCCACTCCGTCCACAACGATTCGCCCGGAATGGACAGGCAAGGAAGCAAAAATAGTTTGCAATAAGGAAGACTTGCCTGAGCCCGTCGCCCCTAGCAAGTAACAAAAGTCACCTTCGTAAATGCTGAAGTTCAAGTCCGACAGGACGGGCGAGTCCGATCTGAAAATATTTAAGCCCTGGACATCGATGATTTTTTTCTTACTCGTCATATGTGCAAAAATAACATATTTTAAATAGCATGTGCAAGGGTAATCCTTATGTCATTTCGACAAAAGTTTTCTATTATTTAAGCACTCAATCCTTCTTTGTGATGTTGTATTATTACTTTTGCAATCTAAATAGATTTCGCGATGAATAAAACACTAATCGCTGCTATCATTCTTATCTTAGGTGCGCTGAGCGTCATTATCTTTACTTCAAGTGATGTGAGTTCATATGGCACTTTTGCTCAGGCTGAACGTTCGGGAGAACGGCTTAAGGTTGTGGGGCAACTGAGTAAGGATAAGGATATGGTTTACGATCCGGTAAAAGATCCCAATAAATTCACCTTCTTCATGAAAGACAATGAGGGCCGTGAAGAGAAAGTCATTCTTCTGCAAGCCAAACCTCAGGATTTCGAGCTATCAGAGCAATTGGTCATGACAGGGAAAATGAAAGACGATACTTTCATCGCTTCTGATATGCTCATGAAGTGTCCTTCCAAATACAATGACGAGGAGATCTACATTCGCTCAGAAGCTGCCGGGGAATGATTTTGGGTACAATTGCTTATGAGGGCGAGCATCTCATCTACGGTCAGTTAGGTACTCTTGCGCTTATTACATCTTTCGTATTTGCTATTATTGGGTTCATCTCCTATTTCTCTGCAATACGTAAGCAAAAAGCAGGAGAACCCGCTCAAAATTGGAAAAATCTTGGGCGTGTTTCCTTTGGATTGCACGGAGTTAGTGTATTTGCCGTCATTGGCCTTTTATTTTATTTATTGATTGCAAGACACTACGAGTATGCCTATGTCTACGATCATACCTCCGACAGTTTGCCCTTTAAATATATCTTTTCTGCCTTCTGGGAAGGACAGGAAGGTAGCTTTTTGCTATGGTCTTTTTGGCATGTGATTCTCGGTGGTATCTTTTGGGTAAACCGAGGAAAATTTGAAGCCAACGTGCTTTCTGTAATATGTTTGGTTCAGGTTTTTATAAGTAGTATGCTTTTAGGCCTTTACATGGGATTCGGGCCTGATGCCTTCAAAATAGGCATCAATCCCTTTGTTTTATTGCGTGACAGTGTAGATGCTCCCATTTTTGCGAATGCAGATTACCTGAGTTTGATTGAGGGCCGGGGATTAAATGCACTTCTGCAAAACTACTGGATGACCATTCACCCGCCCACATTATTTCTCGGATTTGCCAGCACCACCATTCCATTTGCCTTTGCCTTAGGTGGCCTTTGGGAACACGATTATAAAAAGTGGCTCGCCCCCGCTCTTCCTTGGGCCGCTTTTTCTGCCGGAATCCTTGGATTGGGAATTTTGATGGGTGGAGCATGGGCATATGAAGCCTTGACTTTTGGTGGCTACTGGGCATGGGATCCCGTTGAAAATATGTCCCTGGTTCCCTGGATCATGCTCGTTGCGGGTATCCATTCACATTTAGTTGCGAGGTCCACAGGCCACTCTCTGAAAGCGACTTTTGTATTCTATATTTTGACCTTCTTCCTGGTTGTTTATTCTACCTTTTTGGTGCGTTCCGGAATTTTAGAGGAAACGTCAGTTCATGCTTTTGTCGAAAGTGGCCTGGAAAGACAGTTATTCGTCTTTCTGGCATTTTTCCCTATCCTGGCCTTTGCAACCTATATCTATCATTACCGGAAAATCCCTACCCCGAATAAAGAGGAGCGGCTCCAGAGCCGGGAATTTTGGATGTTCACAGGAACCATGGTCCTGGGAATTTCAGCGATCTTGATCACATATTTTACTTCCCTTCCTGTCATCAACGCCATTGCATCGTATTTTGATCCTCTGCATGAGCCCCTTGTCATCAATGATCCGGTAGATCATTACAATAAAAATCAATTGTGGATTGCACTTCTCATCGGCCTGCTCAGTGGTGTGGGTCAGTGGACCCGCTACAGAGAGCGAAACATGAAGTTGTATCGAAAAAAACTATTCAAACATCTTTTGATTTCAGCTGCTATTTCTTTGCTTTTAACCTTCGGTTTTCTCCAGTGGTTGCAGGCTACTGCATGGCAATATCAAGTCTTGTTATTTTCAGCATTTTTTGCCATATTGACTAATACCGATCATTTGATATTTACGATTCGCCGCAATCCCAAAACTTTAGCGAGCTGGTTCTCTCATGCAGGGTTTGGAATCATGATCATTGGCATTTTAGCCAGTGGCTTAAATAAAGAAATTATTTCAACGAATATGTTTGCTCAGCGCGGCCTGCTGGGACTAGACGAAGAAACGCTTCAAAAAAATATAATTCTTTTAAAGGGATCTCCTATGATCATGAATGGATATGAGGCCACCTATGAAGATGACTCCATGGATGGAACGTATAGGACCTATGACATACATTTTGCATCCCTGGATTCCAATTCTGTTCAGGACACTTTTACTCTACGACCCAATATTATTTACAATTCTGATTTTACGAAAGTAGAGGCCTATAACCCGGATACCCGAAGGCGATGGAACTACGACATTTTTACCCATTTAAGTGGACTTCCCCCACAAGAAATGAATTTTGAGGAGGCCCGAAAAATAGAGGATAGTTTGGATTATGTGCTTACCAATCTGACTTTAGGAGATACTGTTCAAATCGGAAACCATTTTTTAATTGCTGAATTTGACACTCGCACTCCCGACCATAAAGAATACAAATACCAGGAAGGAGACTTGACCGTTGGTTTGAAAATAACCAGTTGGTCTGATGAATTTACAAGACCGGAGACAAAAACTCCATTCCTTTTGGTCCGTGATAATGCATTATTCCAATTTAGTGCCTATTTCCCCAATACTCGTATCAAAATCAAGTTACCCGAATCTTTTGCAGATGTGGTATTTGATCAGGCTATGGCAGAAAAGAATACTTCTGTGGAATTAAAAGTCGGAGATTCGACTCGCTGGGAAGGGTTTACAATGCAATTTGTCGAGGTTCAACAACCTCCAACTAACGCGAACTATGAGGGAGAAGCTGACGATTTAGCCATTGGTGCAAAATTTAAAATTTGGGAGACTCAAAATAACCGGGAATTCAATCTTGAGCCTGTTTTCTTCATCCGAGAAAATGAAGTTTTTTATACGGCAGATATTGATTCGGCTTCTCAGCTTGAAGCGCGATTAACCAAAGTGAATCCAGAAAAATCATCTTTTAGTTTTCAATTTGCACTTCAGGAAATGAAAAGTCCAGCCGAGGTGCCGATTAAACTCGCCGAGAATGTGCCCCGTTCAGATTACATCGTTTTATCAACGATCAAATTTCCGGGCATTAACTTATTTTGGTTGGGAAGCTGTTTGATGCTCCTCGGATTTTTTGCCAGTATGATTGTACGATGGAAAAGCAGAGTTTAAAAATATGCATTCTGGGCCTTGGAAGAGTTGGGAAACAATTAGCAAAAGTTTTTCACCGCCTGAGAATCCCAGTGCCCGCCGCCTTCAATCGCTCTCCTATCGTTGAAAAGATCCCGGGCTTGCCATCTACAAACATCTATCAGGATATCAATCAAATTCCTCACGATAGCGACATATATCTCATCTCAGTCACTGATGACGCTGTCAATGAGCTGGCAAGTGCCCTTCCGGATAGAATTAAAAGACAAAAGATTGTAGCACATACTTCAGGTATACACACTCTAGATGTTTTTTCAGAAGATATTTTATTTCCCGGCGTGTTTTACCCCTTAAATACCTTTTCAGATTCTCAGGAGGTGGTATGGGATAGCACCCCATTCTATATTTCGGGAGCAGAGCAAGTAGCCGAAAAACTTCGCTATTTAGCAGGCCAGGTTTCGAATAAAGTATTCACAATCAGTGACGAGCAGAAAAAGATATTACATCTTTCCGCTGTTTTAGTTAATAACTTCCCTACTCACCTTTTCCACCTCGCTGATCGACTTTTGACTCAGAACGAGCTGGAATTCGACCACCTTCTGCCTCTCATTCAAACGATGGTGAAAAACCTAGAACAAAAACGCCCCGAACATATTCAAACAGGACCTGCTATTCGAGAAGATAATCAAACCATTCGGCAGCATATGGAACTTCTAAGTGACAAGCCAGAATTACAGCAAATCTATGTTCTCTTATCGAAAAGTATCAATAGAAAATTAGAAATATGAGAGTAGTCGAAACTTTCTCCGAAAAAGGCTTTAAGATCACCATTTTCAAAACGGACAGTCGATATCTAATTCAATTAGAAGAAGGTAGTTTCATACTCTCGTGGAAGGTCCCAATTGATACAGACTACGCGGAAGTCAAATCGTCAATTGAAGAAAAACTAGTGCCACTTGGAGAGGAGATGTGGCCCAGTTTTCAACAAAAGCTGCAACTTAAGAAATCCCCAGGCCCGGAAAATGAAAATGACTTTCCACAAATCATTTGAGGAAAGTCATTTTGGGAAATTGGTTCTCTAAAAGGAATACTAGATTCTAACAAAGGGTTTCTATGGAATTCCTAGTTTCATCAATATTCCGTTGCCACTCATCTAATCCTCCCTGATCAACAGCACAAGTCCGAAAAGATTCGAGAACATCAACATATTCATTTCCTGCATCTTTAAATGCCTGACAGTTTTCAGCAGTTTGATTCATGCCATAAGCGCTAGCGGCATTGGTAAACTCGGTCAAGGCGTTTTGTACTTGTTCTGTGTTGAACCAGTTTTGCCCACAGGCTACATTTGCAACGTCATTATCATCGTCATCTGAGCAAGCCATAAAAATCAGAAAAAAAGAGAGGAAAACACTCATTGAAAGTTTCATAAGGTTAAGTTTTGATTGTCGTGCTAAATTAAAGAAATAATTTGAAAAGTGCCGAGTTTAATGAATAAGTGTCTATTTTAGTAAGTTTCGGGAATGAATTAATGCTTTTAAGACCTCTAAACCCGCATTAAAGTTTTTATTATTGTTGATGACAATATCCGCCTCCTCCCGGAAAGGCGCAATAAATTTTTCGAAAGCCGGCAGTACATGGTTTTGGTAGCGGTAAAGCACATCGTCTAAGGGGTAATTCCGTTCCAGCTGATCGCGCTTAATCCTGCGAATGACTTTGAGGTTCTCCTTTGCATGCACAAAGATAGATAGATCGAATTGTCGAAAAAGTTCCGCCTCTGCAAATATAAAAAGCCCCTCAATCAGTAATACCGGAGCTGGCTTAAAACAAAGCATCTTCGGATCCTTATTGGGGTTATTAAAAGTATACTCTTTTCTACGGACCTCCTCCCCCTCTTTTAAAAGATTGACATCCTGAACCAATGCTTTCAGATCTACGGAGGTAGGTAAATCGTAATTGCAAATTCCATTTGAATCTCTTCTTTGCTCATCCCGAGGATAATAATAGTCGTCCTGGCTGACTACGCACAACTCTGACTTATCAAAATGTTCCTTCAAAGAATGGATAAGGGACGTTTTCCCCGAACCACTTCCGCCCGTAATACCGATAATGTAAGAACTCACAGTTTTTGCTTTTGGAAATTAAAAGTAAAAAAATAATTTCCAATGGAGCGGCATTCAAGCGAATTATCCAAAATTGTGATTTTCCGTTATCTTCAGGGCCGAATAAGAAACCTTTTATGGAGTTTTTAATAGATATTGCTCGCGGCCTTTTAGGCATGTTCGTTCTTATTGGGTGTTGCTTTTTATTGAGCAAAAATCGAAAGAACATTAAATGGACAATGGTTCTGAAAGGATTGCTTATTCAGCTCATCTTAGCCATCTTTATTTTAAAAGGAGCTGAAATGGCCACATTTTGGGCTCCCCTGGGTTGGCCAAAGATTTTCTTCAGTTGGATTTCTTCCTTTTTTGTCGTCGTACTTGATTTTACCACTGCAGGAGCAGAGTTCATCTTTGGAGACCTTGCAAAAAGCCCTGGAATGGAGGGAAGTATAGGAAATTTCTTTGCTTTTCAGGTGTTGCCCACCATTGTCTTTTTTGCGTCTGTAACTGCCATTTTATACCACTACGGGATTCTCCAGTGGGTGGTAAAGTATATGGCGAAAGGTATGCAAAAAGTTCTGGGGACCTCGGGTGCGGAGTCTCTCTCCGTTATCTCCAACATTTTTGTTGGCCAAACTGAGGGACCTTTAGTCATTAAGCCCTACATAAAAAATATGACTCCCTCAGAGCTCTTAGCCGTTATGACGGGTGGGATGGCAACTATTGCGGGAGGCGTTATGGCTGCCTATGTTCAAATGTTGGGAAACTCTTATTCTCTGGCTAATAATGTTTCTCTGGAAGTTGGGCGACTCATGTTTGCAGAACAGTTATTGGGAGCCAGCCTAATGGCAGCACCAGCAGCTCTTGTCATCGCCAAAATACTGTATCCTGAAGATCAAATTCCCGAAACCCAATCCGGCGCAAAAATGACCATCGAACGTCCTGACGCCAACGGTATTGATGCGGCCGCCAGCGGGGCAAAACTAGGCTTAAAATTAGCAGCAAATGTAGGGGCCATGTTACTTGCTTTTATCGCTCTATTAGCCATGGGGAATTTTTTCCTTTACCATTTTGGGGAATTAACGGGTCTGAATGCTCTATTACCTGGAGCTGATTTGAAAATTGAAACCATTCTGGGATGGGTTTTTGCTCCAATAGCTTTCTTGATTGGAGTGCCATGGGAAGATGCTGTAAACATGGGGTCTCTAATCGGCACTAAAATTGTTTTGAATGAATTTGTCGCATATTTACAACTCGCTGATTTGGTTGGGGAAAGCACGCTGAGCCCAAAAACAATAACCATGGCGACTTTTGCTTTATGTGGTTTTGCGAACTTTGCTTCCATTGCCATACAGATAGGCGGTATCGGTGGCTTAGCGCCCAACAGGAAGTCAGATATTGCGCGTTTTGGGATGATGGCCGTACTGGCCGGAACTTTTGCAAATTTAATGACCGCCACTATTGCAGGGGTATTAGTGGGAGCCTAGCTTTATCCTGCTAATTTCTTCTTATCTTTCTCCCGAAATTAAGCATGAACATTTGAAAGAATCAAAAATATCTATTCGATATCAGCAGGTTTCCTTTGAGGAATTGAAGAAACAGGACCGAGAGAGTTTAGATCAAGCTCGAATGATGTCAGAAAAGGCCTACGCACCCTATTCAAATTTTTTTGTTGGCGCTTCTGTCTTATTGGCAAATGGAAAACGTATCGGAGGTAATAATCAGGAAAATGCCGCTTACCCTTCGGGCTTATGTGCCGAGCGTGTCGCATTATTTTCAGCTAAAAGTAATTTTCCCTCAATTTCTGTGGAAAGCGTTTCTATTTTTATCCCAGCTATTTCAGGCTCTACGATCCCGAGTCCTTGTGGCGCTTGCCGACAAGTCATTTCCGAAGTGCAATTCGCTCAGCAAGACCCTATTCGCTTATTATTAATGAACAGCGATGAAGTCGTGTGGGTATTTAACGATGCTTCTGATTTATTGCCGTTTTCCTTCACTGCTCATCATTTGGAATAGATGATTTGCTCTGTATTATTTTCTCTACGGCCATCGCTTGTTCATGAGTATCCACTCCAATAGCCTGATAATTTGTTTCGTGAATAAAAATGGGCAGTCCATTTAGCAACCAGCGCAACTGCTCCAAACGCTCCATTTGCTCTACTGGGTGGGGCGACATCTTTTTTATGGAGCGGAGAGCAGAAAGCGTGAAGCCATATAATCCAATATGCTTAAACAAAACCGTTTCTGTTGACGGCTCACCTCGCTGATAGGGAATTGGCGCTCGACTAAAGTAGCAGGCTTTCCCATTCAAATCGGTAATGACCTTTACAATATTAGGATTTTTTAAGTCTTCCTTTTTAGCCGAATGAACGGGTGTAAGAATGCTTCCCTCAGGTAAAACCTCAATTTTTCGAACCATTTCGCGAAGGAGCTGGGGATCCATAAGTGGCTCATCCCCCTGAAGGTTAAAGTAAGCATCATAATCGGGGTTCAATTCCATGACTTCCAAAAGTCGATCAGTTCCCGTTGGGTGAAGTGTTGATGTCATTTGCGCCTTGCCGCCAAAACCTTGAACCTCGTCCACTATTCTCTTATCATCCGTAGCGACTATCACTTCAGAAAAGGACTGACTCTCAACAGCAGAATCATAAACCCATTCAATCATAGAGCGACCGGCAATTGGAAACAAAGGTTTCCCGGGAAATCGTTCACTAGCGAATCGGGCTGGTATTACACAAAGGATTTTCATAGTAGCTAAAATAATATAAATATGACAGGCGTTCGGGTAATCATAGGCTTAATTAACGGAACGACTCATTATTTTACGGTTAAGCCTATTTTATCATTCAAAAAGCCTACAAAACAATATCTTACAATTAGTCGAAAAAAATAATATAACTACCTTTGTTCTTTAGGACCTGGACATACATAATCGTACGATTAAAAATAATTATATGAATAAGCATTGGCTCTGTTTCCCTTTTTTGCTCTTATTCAGTTTAGGGATTTCAGCTCAGGAGTACAGCTGGACAGACCCGCCGCCCATTTTGGAAAAGTCTGATAGCTTAATTCTAGAATTAAACACTGATATCGGACTCTGTGTTATTCATACGGTGAAACCCTATGAATCCATTTACCGCTTGGTTAACTTTTTTCAATCTGATATGGAAAGAACACTTCGGATTAACGATTTGCGAGCTGGACGCCCTTTATTGGAGGGAAGTCAAATTCGAATTCCACTGGACTCCCAACATATTATAACTAATTTTTTTGGTCGCTCCATATTTAAAAAATACAATAAGGTCTACGTTGAAATGTCAAATAAAACGACACTTTACAGTCTATCAAAAAAACTGGATACCAACGTCAGCACAATAGAGGGTAGAAATGATATCGAAGCCAAGGATGTACCAAATGGAGCTATGTTGCGTGTAGGCTGGTTTCCCCGATCCGGATTATATGATCCCATCACTACAGAAGAAATGAAATCTGATGGTCTGGAAAAGGAAAACTTAGAAAAGCAATTCGACGAGGGAAGGGCTAAAGGGAGTCTAAAGGAAGAGAGAGGTATTGCATTTTGGAATAAGTCCGGGCAAAACGAGTCTGGGTTCTTTGCTTTGCATCGAACAGCAGATGTTGGTTCGTACCTTGAGATCGTCAATCCCATGTTTGGAACAAAGGTATTTGCTAAAGTGATCGGCAAAATCCCTGAAAATTCCTATCCAAAGGAAATTATGACAATAATAAGTTTTGAAGCGGCCGAGGAATTACGCGCTAAAGACGCACGTTTCTTCGTAAAAATAAGATATTTGCAGCAGAATACAAGAACTGGAAAACTGTAAGATGAAATACTATAAAAATATACTGGAAACTATTGGGAACACCCCATTAGTTCAACTCAATAAACTCGTAAAAGAGGTTCCTGCGACAGTATTGGCAAAAGTCGAAACCTTCAATCCTGGCCATTCCATAAAGGACAGGATGGCTCTAAAAATGCTCGATGTAGCAGAAAAAGAAGGAAAGATCAAAGCCGGAGGAACGATAATCGAGTGCACATCGGGTAATACGGGAATGGGCTTAGCCTTAGCAGCCACTGTTCGTGGCTATGACTGTATTTTCACCACGAGTGATAAGCAATCGAAAGAAAAACTTGATTTATTGCGGGCGTTGGGAGCAAAAGTAATCGTATGCCCTACTAATGTTACCCCTGATGATGAGCGATCTTACTATTCAGTAGCAGAGCGATTGAGCAAGGAGATTCCAAACTCATTTTGGTTCAACCAATATGATAATCTGGCCAATCGTTTAGGACATTATGAAAGCACAGGGCCTGAAATTTGGGAGCAAACAGACGGGAAAATCACCCATCTCGTTGTTGGTGTTGGCACCGGAGGCACGATATCTGGGACAGCAAAGTATCTCAAGGAGCAGAATCCAGAGATAAAAATTTGGGGGATAGACACTTATGGCTCTGTGTTTAAGAAATATCACGAAACTGGTGAATTTGATGAAAAGGAAATATATCCTTATGTTACTGAAGGCATCGGTGAAGATATTATTCCCAAAAACGTGGATTTTTCGCTGATTGATCACTTTGAAAAGGTATCAGACAAAGACGGTGCGGTCTACACTCGAAAATTAGCTCGCGAAGAGGGCTTGTTAATGGGGTACAGTGCCGGTTCCGCAGTAAAAGGCGTACTTCAGCTCAAGGATCAACTGAAAAAGGACGATGTCGTAGTAGTTATTTTTCACGATCACGGCAGTAGATATGTTGGAAAGGTTTATAATGATGATTGGATGAGAGACCGGGGATTTCTAGAAGAGGATATCACTTTAGAACAGGTCTTGCAGAAAAAAGAACATAGAGAATGGATCACTACTCATACTGAAGCTACCGTAAATGAGGTTTTGGCCATTATGAAAGAAAAAGAAATATCTCAATTGCCCGTTATGGAAGGTGACCAAATAGTAGGTACTGTTTATGAAAAGCAGGTACTAAGCCATATTATTTCAGAAGGGCTCTCAGCATATTCTACAACTGTTTCGAAAATCATGGAAGACGCTATTCCTCAGTTTCCCGGAGACGCGAAAGTAAAAGATGTGCTGAAAAAGATAAAAGGCCAGAATTTTTCTGTGATTTCAAAAGACCAGTTCGGACAATTTAATATGGTGTCGCAATACGATATACTCAAAGCCGTTTAGATAATTATGAGTCGGTATACAATCTCCCTTCTAACGTTGGCATGCTTGATGACCTGGGGTCTTTTTTCACCCCGTGAAGCTCAAGCTCAGGATCCACGATTTTCACAGTATTATGCTGCCCCCTCATATTTTAATCCAGCCTTAACAGGGGCCTATGATGGCAATTTCAGGCTAACAGGAGTTTACAGAGATCAATGGAGAGGAGCTGCAGATAATACTTTTGTTTCTTATACCGCGAGTGGAGATGTTCGATTTGATATCGGCCCCAAATCCTCCATCAATAGAGATGCGGCTGCAGGTGGTATTGTTTTCGTTCGCGATCAAGTGGATGTTGTGGATTTTACAACTACTTTTGCAGCACTTACCGGAGCCTACCACAAGAACTTAAACAATAAAAAGAAAACGTATTTATCTTTTGGGTTTCGGTTTGGTATAGCTCAAAAAAATGTAAACTACGAACAGATTAACTTTCAGGACGAGTTTAATGGGATTGACCAGTTCATTCTACCAACCAATGAAACTCTTCCTCGAAATAATTTTTCATACCCAGACTTAGCGATTGGATTAAATTTCTCTACCCGACCCACATCTACATCGCACTTCAATGCAGGGTTTAGTATGGATCACGTCATTCCGGTAGACTTATCCTTTTATCAGGATGGAAATTCCAATAATCCAACCGTTGAGTTTCCGGAAAACCCTATTTATCAAAGGTACGCTGCGGATGTGGCCTACGGTTTTGCTCTAAACTCTTATTCAGATCATTTTCTATCTCTCCGAGGCGCTTTTTTAACCCAAGGCCCCTTTCAAGAAGCGGTGATAGGTGGTCATTGGAAAAATAAGTTAGCCAGAGTTTCAGGAAACAACTTTATGATTGGTGGCTATTTGCGCCTGAACAACTACATTGAAAGTTTTCAACCCAACGCGGTTGTGCTCATGACTGGAGTTGAACTACAGGATGTAAAGTTGGGCATTAGTTATGACATTAATGTAATCGGAGGAAAGCTAGCCAACAGGAATGCGATAGAATTATCTCTGATCTACATTGGAAATTACGCAAACGAGAGCTACCTCTGCCCAACCTTTTAGTTTGGATCCATGAAAATGTAAGCTGAATGGAGCTGTTTTTCTCGAAATGCCTAAGCTCGTCAGCTTATAATTATCTTTTCCTCCGATAAATTGAAGAAAAACTCGTTTGCAAATACAGATCCTATCTTTCGTCAATATTAAGAGGGATATTCTGAACGATCTCCAGCCCATATCCAATCAGACCAATTCGTTTACGTTGGGATCTTGTTATCAGACGAATTTTTTTGACTTTTAAGTCCCGAAGTATTTGTGCTCCGATGCCAAAGTCTCGTTGATCTCCACTTCGTTTCAGGGCCTTCAAACTGCCCTCCTCCTCGATCGTCTGTAGAGTGGTCAGTAAATTACTTTTCTCAGAGTGCCGCATAAAGAGTAACACTCCCCTACCCTCTTCCTGAATCATTTTTAAGCTACGTGTAATCGTTTCCCCATAATCATTAAAAAGAAAGCCAAGGATATCTCCAGTGGCAGTGGAACTATGCACACGTACCAAAAGCTCATTGGATTCATTCCAATCGCCAGTGTAGACGGCTAAGTGAATATCATCGGTAGAGTCCTGACGATATGCCCTTACTTTGAATTTTCCATATTTCGTCTCAATCTCTGCCTCATGGGCAACACTGATAATTCGTTCATGCTGCATGCGATAGGCGACCAAGTCTGCGATGGAAATGATTTTGAGATCAAATTTATCAGCAATTTTACGTAGCTGAGGAAGACGCGCCATAGATCCATCTTCATTGAGGATTTCGACAAGCACCCCAGCGGGATAATATCCAGCTAAACGAGCCAAATCTACAGATGCTTCAGTATGTCCGGTTCTTCTCAATACTCCACCGGGTTTGGCTATAAGGGGGAATATGTGCCCGGGTCGGGCGAAGTCGGATGCCGTAATGTTCTCTTCCGTCATTGCCTTAATCCCACGTGATCTATCATAAGCTGAAATACCCGTGGTACAACCGTAGCCATTTAGATCGATGGATATTGTGAAAGCGGTTTCGTGCAAGGCAGTATTGTTATTAACCATCCGGTTCAAACCTAATTCTTTAGCCCGGTCCTCTTCTATTGGGGTACAAATTAGCCCCCGACCTTCTTTCGACATAAAGTTGATGATATCTGGAGTGATTGCTTCAGCAGCTCCTACAAAATCGCCCTCATTTTCTCGATCTTCATCATCGACAACTATAATAACTTTGCCGGATTTCAAGTCTGCAATCGCTTCATCTATAGTATCAAGCATCTGACGACGATCCGTCTTATTTTTTTGCATAGGAGTGTATATTATCTGTATGAATTATTTTGTGTAACAAGTTCACCAAAGGTTGAGTTGCCTTTTCCCACGGAAAATTAGATTCAATAAAAGTCCTGCCATTTTCGCTAAGCTCTCTAAAAAAGACTTCATTGTCAAAAAGATGAATAATATGCTCTACAAAATCATCCGCTTTTTCGGCCAGTAATATTTCTTGTGTGGGTTTTGCTAAAATAGAGTCATTTACAATTTCTGTTGTAATACAAGGAACTCCCACAGCCATAGCCTCAAGGATTTTATTTTGCATCCCACTCCCCGTAAAGAGAGGAGCTACAAAGACAGACCCCATACTGTAGGCATCGCGTATATTTTCCACCCATCCCAAGAGTTCGATTCTCGGATCCCGAAGTCGCTTTAGCCAGGGAGCAGGACGGGCACCCGCAAGAACTAAGCGAGCTTCAGGCCTTTTTTCCCATAGTCGCGGCATTATTTCATATACGAGATATTGTGCAGCGCGCACGTTAGGCGCATATCCCAAATTGCCAATAAATAAAATTTGTTCTTTTTGCTCTAACTCTTCCTCAAAATAAAACTGATCGATATCAATACCATTTGAAACAACAGTTACTCGATCAGCTTGTAGAATTTCTAATGACTGTTGGTCTTGATTCGAAATAATAGTACTTCCTTCAAACTCGGGAAAAACAAAACGCTCGTAATGAGCACACAAGGCAGCTTCAATTCGATAAATAGATTTCCAAAACAAGTTCTTGCTGTTGGCCGAAGCCCGGTACATACCAAGTGAAAAAGCGTCCATATAATCTAACACCTTTGGCACGGGTAAGTGGCGGACATATTCAGTCATCCGAATCAAATGGCAATAAATCAAATCCGGCGGGTTTTCGATAAACCTTCGATTGATGTTGTGCTGTAGGGTTAAGGAGCGGAAGAAGCCGACCTGAAGTGGTTGTTTTCGGGTGAAAGCTAAAAAGGTCTGGTAAAGTCGAGCCCACAAAGACAGTCGGACATAGACGATCTCCGAACAATATTTTTCGAGTTCTAATTTTTGGTCTGCTTCAGGTTCTACATCAGCCAAAGTAAAGAGAGTAATATCAAAATGTTCGCTAAGTTCAATTAACTGAAAATACAGCCTGAGCTTATCTCCTTTCTCAATGGGGTAGGGAAAACGAGAAGTAAATACCCATAATTTACGCACCTGAAGACAATATTTTTGTTAGGCGTCAAAGGTAATCATTGATTGTTGCTTCTTATCGCTAATGGGTAAGTTTTCGCAGTAAAATTCGTGCAGTCTTTGTCCCTGAAGCAGCATATCGAATTTCTCTCCAACAAAAGATATTGCATTCTTTTGAATGGCCTTTACTTTTTGAGGCTCATTAAGAGCCTGTTGGATGCAGGCTGCAAATTCTTTAGGGGAATCCGCAATTAAAACTTCCTTTCCATGTTGAGCGGGAATACCTTCCAGACCTAAGCGAGTGGTAATGACGAGCATCCCCTTGGCCATACCTTCTATGATTTTCACTCTCATTCCGGAACCGGAAAGTAGAGGTACAATCATAATCGAATTCTGCTGTAGAAATTGATCTGCGCATGGTACGGCACCGTGAAAAGTGCAATAGGGTGTAGATTCCAGTTTTCCTCTGAGAGCTGCTGATGCTCCCCGTCCGGCTACATTAAGGCGTGAAGGCCCTATAAAGTTTAGACACTGGCTCCAAACTTCATCGAGGAACCATCGAAGTCCCTGCTCGTTTGGACGCCAATCCAATGTACCTATAAAGCCCATATCCTTTGATTCTTCAATGGAAACGCGATCATAGTTTTGGGTATCCAAACCTATAGGTATCGTTTTCATCAGTCCTGAAAAGCCTAGTTGGGAGAATTTCTTTTCATCACAGTCTGAAATAGCCAAAATCGAATCATAAGAGGAAAAAAATGAGGATTCCAATTGCTCTAACTCTTTAGATATACGGTTTAGATACCATCTTTTCAATCCCCAGCCTGTATTTTCAGCCAGACGCTTCCATATCAGGTGTTCGATATTATGAGCTCTCATGGAAACGTGGGCGTGAGAGTATCTTCGAATCGCATCGATGTAAGGCGAAAGGTAAAATGATTCCAATTGGACTACATCATAGTTCTCACTGCGAAGCATCTGCCCTAATTTCTGCTCAAACTCAAAATCGATGAACCGTTCAGCTTGGTATGACTTGCCCTTTAACAGATGTAAAAGAGCTCCTTTCCAAGTCACTTCATTATCGATGGATACGTGAACAACCTTTCCATAATGATTAAGTGCATCGGGTTTATCTTTCCCGTGAAACGGGTGCTTGCTGGTATTCATAGCAATGAGATCGACTTCCCATCCCAATTGAACCAGAGCGCGAGACAAGTTCGTGACAGCTATACTTTCCCCGTCGTGTAAAGGATAGGGGAATTTTTTCGTGATTTGAAGTAATCTCATAGATTAAATTGGAAGTCAGATAGTAAATAAACTAATCTCACCTTTCATTCATTATGCCACGCCAAAAATAATGACTATAAATGACAGTTTAGGTTCATTTTATATAATTATATACGTGACAATCGTGTTTTGGGGTTGGGTGGTATTTCTTTTATACTTTCTAACTATGAGGTTTTAAGGTGTTCAGATATGAGAGGCCTGACAAAATGAGCCTGACAATCGATCCCTTAATAACTCGAATCGAGCCCTGTTGGTATGCCCATTGCACTTGAAAAAGCTGTATAAAATTTAGTACTTTGCAATCCTAAACAATAATTGTGTCTATCATACTCAAAGGGACCGGAATAAAAAAGGCTTACAATAAGCTGGAAGTGCTAAAAGGCATTGACCTCACGGTAGAAGCTGGAGAGATTTTGTCTATCATTGGAAAATCTGGAAGTGGGAAATCAACCTTGCTTCACGTTCTCGGCACCTTACAAAAGCCAGATTCTGGAACGGTTGAAATACGATCTGAATTCCCCTTCAAATTCAAGGAAAAGGCTCTGTCAAAATTCAGAAACCAGCATATGGGGTTTGTGTTTCAGTTTCATAATCTTTTACAAGAATTTTCGGCTATTGAAAATATCATGTTGCCAGCTCTGATCTATACGACTTCTGAAGAAGCGCGCAACCGAGCCGAAGAGTTGTTAGGCCTTTTAGGTCTTACAGACCGTGCAAACCATCGCCCCGGCCAACTTTCCGGGGGGGAACAACAACGCGTCGCCATTGCCCGGGCGCTCATCAATCAGCCAGATATTGTGTTTGCCGACGAACCTACTGGAAATCTCGATGAAGAAACGTCAGAAGAGTTGCATCAGCTCATTCTCAAATTGCGTAATGACTTAAATCAAACTTTCGTTATCGTAACTCACAACCCGGATTTGGCCAGACTCGGCAATCGAACATTAACCATGCAGGATGGATTATTGCAGCTGACTTAAGGCCATTCTTTTCCTAATTTTAGTATCCTCATTCCATTTGTGGTCCTTTCAGAATATTTTCGCGTGAGCGATGGAAGGGTGGCCCCGAGCCGCCGAAGCCAGCGGCGTCGGCAGGCGACCGGGAGATCCCGCAAGCCATCCTGTATGGCGCGCGGGAGCCGAGCGAATAGCGAGCACCCGACCGTAGCGACCCCCACTTGTGGGGGGCACGCCCTATTCCTCCTGAGGTATCGGCCATATATTATCATCGCGGTCTATATCTCCGAGGCGACGGGAAGGGTCGATTTCAATTTTCTCAATTTCTTCAACGGGAAAGGGTAAAATAATATCATAGGTGGGATGCGTCCAGGGCCAGGGCTTTGCCGCTTGATGACTGTCATAGCCAAGTTCTTCCAAATCTTTATGTCCGCGCATGACCCGAAGCGGGATATGAACCATATGTTTCTTTTCATCGCTGGTCAGAATGACGATATCCAGGGGCATCGGCCGAAGCCCCTGATTGGAAAGAGAAAGCTGAGCTCCTCGTTCCGCCTGCATGAGGGTATCTATGCTATAATTCACATTTTTGGTCGACATCAACTGAATGTATTGATAATACCAATGTAATTCAATACCGGAGGCGCGCTCCATACTACGAAAAAGGTCCCGTGGCGTGGGATGCTTAAATTTCCACCGATTATAATATTCCAGCAAACCCTCATCGCGAGCCTGTTCTCCGATAATGTAGCCCAACTGATGAACAACCATAGCTCCTGAGGTGTAGCTAATAATGCCGTAGGCGGTGTTCGTATTAAAGTGGTCTGCCGGGGTACTCAAAGGTTCAGCGATATTGGACTGCATTAAGCGATTATGCCCTGCGATGCGGCGCATATGAGGATCTTCACTTGGGGCGCCCGGAATTAATCCTTCTTCTCTCAGGAAATTCATGATTTCAGCAGAGGCGTAGGTTGTCATACCTTCGTCCATCCAGGCATATTGACCTTCATCAGTAGCGACGACGCCCTGATACCAGGAGTGCATAAGTTCGTGAACGGATACGCCTACCAGTGAGGGGAAAGACCGATCGCCGGTAATGAGCGTTGCCATAGGATACTCCATCCCTCCATCACCGCCCTGAATAAAGGAGTAGGTGGGATAGGGATAGGGGCCAAAATGCTCATTGGCATATGTAAAAACTCGATTCATGACCTGGGGAAGTCGTTTCCACTTTTCGGCGTAGGCCGTGTCGGGCTGATAGAAATAATGGACGTCTATTCCGCAATCTGCCCGATAAGTATCATGCTTGTAATCGGGGTCTGCTGCCCAAACAAAATCGTGTACTTTATCGGCTACAAAATGCCAGTTAGTAGTTTTAGCGGGTTTTTCATTATCGCCACCAATCTTAACGATGTAACCATGATGGGGGGAAGTAACTTCCGGGTTCTGAAGCACCCCTGTAGCTGCTACCGTGTATTCTGTTGGGACCTGGAGTTTCACATCGAAACTTCCAAAAGTCCCGTAAAATTCGCGGCCTACGTAGGGATTAGCGTGCCAGCCGTCCTCATCATATGCACAAATTTTTGGGTACCATTGGGCCATGCTATAATCGATACCTTCCTTATTGAATCTTCCGCTTCGTCTAATCTGTAGAGGCACTTGAGCCATAAACTCGAGATCAAATTGGACTTGAGTCTGGGGCGGGATCGCTTGGGGAAGCCTGACTTCCAGAATGGTTCCCTCTTCCGTAATTGTGCAGGAGGACCCGTCGAGGCTCATCCGGAGAACTTCCATAAAACCTATTTCGGACTCCCGAAGTTTTGAAATGCGATCGCCCACGCGAGGATCGGGGTCGGCAATGTTACGCGATCTGACATCCATCATGCTTTGCGGTTGAAAAGCATTCCAGTAAAGGTGGAAAAAGACTCGATGCAGGGTGTCGGGCGAGTGATTTGTATATTGTAGGGTCTGTGTCCCTTCAATCAATTGTGTGACGGGTGTCAATTTCACATCCATCTGATAGTGAGCTTCTTGTTGCCAATATTGAGCGTCAAGGGTCGCAGAACCGGAAAATATGGCAATGAAAAGCATAAGTAAGGGGAGAAATCGGGTTTGAGCGGAGCTCGTTTTTTTGATTTGCATCATGGAGAGTAGATTGAATTTTTGTAACTTTGTAACTACAAAATTAGGAAAAGATTATGTCAAAATTGATTTCGAATAAATGGTGGTTGTTTGCAGGCTTTGTTTTTGTGGCTGCTTTGAGTCGTTTATTACCCCATCCGTACAATTTTACGCCTATTGGGGGAATGGCTCTTTTTGCCGGTGGAGTATTAAGTGGAAAGCGATTATTTTGGATCATTCCTATAGTAGCTTATTATATAAGCGATTTACTGGTAAATAATATTTTATATGCTTCTTTTTATGATTCCTTTGTTTGGAGTGGGCACCTTTTCGTCTATATCAGCCTGTTTGCTATTATTTTCATGGGAAGATATTTACTTCAAAAGATCACCGTTGGTCGTTTACTTATAGGTACTATTTCCGCTTCGGGCATATTTTTTATTCTTACCAACTTCGGAGTTTGGCTTGCCTCCCCCATGTATCCGCCCACATTTGAAGGCCTTATAGCATGTTATGCAGCAGCTATACCCTTCCTTCACAATACGCTAGCCGGTGATGCATTTTATGTGACACTATTATTCGGTTCTTATGCGTGGATCACACAGAATCAACCATCGTTACTTTTGAAAAGAATCGATTGGAGTAGTCGAAATGGCTAAGCAACATACACTAAAGGAAGGGAAAGATTATTACATTGAAAACGGTGTCTACGTTTTTACTGCTCGATATTTAAAAGAGCGGGGCTACTGCTGTGAGAATGGCTGCCGGCATTGCCCATACGGGTTTAAAAAAAAGCCTCCAACTTCTTAGGACATAATTAAGGTAAATGTCGGCTCTTTTTCTCTTGGTCTATATCGTCTATAGTGACCATAATAGCCGTTTCTTCCACATCACCAAAGTCTTTATTTATAGATGTTCCAAAAACGCGCATGGTCGGGGACAGTCCCATATATAGATTAATCAGAGGCGGAATGGACTCACCATACCCACGAATCGCTTTCCGCAATACTGAAATAGCCTTGCGACGATCTAATTGCCCAAACTGATGTTGGATTTTTTCTTCCTCATAAATAAAAGGCGGTGGATACTTTGGGGATACAAGTCCATTTTTGTCTTCGAAAAAATACTTCATAAAGGAAAGAAGCAGGTTTCTCGCTTCTCGATTATAATCCGGATACATCGTTACTTTCCCGAAAAAATATTTCAGATGATCATTTTTGGAAATGAGTGCGCCCAAACCATCCCATAAATTGGCAAGGGCATACAGGCCTTTTCTCGAATTAGCCGCAGGCTGATAATCAGGTCGCACCCAGGAGCGGCCCAACTCGATCGTATATGGTAAATAGGTTTTTACAAATTCGTCAGATAAATTGAAATAATGAGTTGTAGACATTCGTCGCTCGGGCTGGGATAATTGACAAAACTGACTACAATCGATATATCTATATCCTCCAATGATAACTTCTTCTTCGGGCTGGTAGACGATGAGTTGTTGGTAACCGGGATTAGCCGTATCTAAATGATCAATATCTAAGGCCTTTCCCGTGCCACCCCCAGCGGATCGAAAGGCCAGTTCACGCAATCGTCCAATCTCCTTCATGATTTCAGGGCAATCCTTGGCGGTAATGCTATAAATCAAGTTCCCCCCTTTCTTAGTGGGACCAATAAGATACTCGTGTTTTAGTTCCCGCTTGATATTTTCGGGATGAACTGGTTCAGCAATATTTGCAATAGGAGAACTCATAATTGGGATTGCATTCTATTGTCGATTATTTGTTCCATCTCGTAAACTCTTTTTTTTATCTGTTCGGCCCAAATGGAATCAGAATCGTTTTTGGCTAATTCTTCCGGTAAAATAGGATTTCCAAAGATCATGGGCACATGTTTTCCAGTTAATTTATAAAATTCATGAACCAGATAAAACATTTCAATATTTGTTTTTATACCTAAACGACTTCTCCAATTGGCCAATCTGTAAAATGAATCCGATAGCTGCCCTTTTATAAAAACAGGCACAATGGGTTTTTTATACTTTCGGGCCCGAGTCACAAATGTTTTTTTCCACTCTAAGTCTTCAATTTTATTTCTCTTTTTCCGGCTGACCAAGCCCGCCGGAAAAACGAAAACAGCATCATCGGATGCAAATGTTTCATCAACTTTTTTGAGAGAGGCCTTAAAGTTCTTTCCCAGTTTATTTACTCCCACAAACATGCCTTTCAAGTTCTCAATATGAAGTAAAACGTCGTTGACGATAAATTTTATATCTGTTCGAACTGATTTAATGGCTGAAACGACAACTATCGCATCCATTCCACCAAGAGGATGATTTACTGCAAAAATACAACCGCCGGTTTTGGGAATATTCTCTATTCCAAAAACGTCGTAAGTGATCTCTAAATCTTCTACTGCTGCATCACAAAATTCCTCCCCGTATTTATCACCATGTTTATCTAAAAAAGAGTTGACATCACCTTCATGCAAAATGCGTTTGAAGTACCGCAGGACAAACCCCGGCATCCATTTCCGCAAATTTGGGTTTTTGCTATCAATCAGTTGATCAATATCGATAAGCTTCTTGTCCATACCTTTTATTGGAAAAAATAAAGATATGAAATGTTTTTCACCTTTCGATATTGCTACCTACAATGTTGTAAGAAACAAATAATATCCCCCCCTATTTCAGCATATTGGGAAATGCCTTTTGCACCTTTTTAACTTTGGGGATAGAAACAGACTGAATGTAACGATCATTTGGATTTCGAGTGGCATAATCCTGATGATACTCCTCGGCTAACCAGAACTGGTCGAGAGGCTCTATTTGTGTTACAATCGGTCGGGAAAAGGCGTTCTCGGCCTCCAATTGGGCGATAAGCTCATTTATCGTTTTCTGCTGAGCCCTATTGTGATAATAAATAGCTGAGCGATACTGTTTACCTACATCCGGTCCCTGCCGATTCAATTGAGTCGGATCATGAGCGACGAAAAATATTTTAAGTATTTCCTCATAGCTTCGGATCCTTGAATCATAATAAACCTGGACGGCTTCGGCATGATTGGTAGCTCCCCTGGATACGGCCGTATAAGTAGGGTTTTTCTGTGTACCACCCGAATATCCCGAAACGACTTCATATACGCCTTCTATTTGCTCAAATGAAGCCTCAACGCACCAAAAACATCCACCAGCTAAGGTGGCAGTATCCAGATGCGAACGCTCCTCAGCGCTCAATGATTCCATTGTATTGTTTGCACTTTGGCTGGCTTGCTGTTGCTCTTGACCGTCACAAGCCTCAACAGTAAACATGAGACCGACAATAGCATAAATCGCAAAAAATTTCATAATTGGTTGGAGTTTCTATTATAACGAAAACAAAGTGACATGAGTTCATGCCCAGCCTTTTAGTTTACCGCTTTACTTTACAAAAACCACACACCACTTCTTGGAGGTCTGTGATAAAATTATACCTTAGCTGCTTTGAAAAGGCGAATCTTCAATCGGATTCGCATGTAAATCATCTATATATGAACTCTCTGCCCCAGCCCTCCTTAGAAAAGGAATACCAAAAATGGAATCGCAACCAACATATTCTTGAACAAATAAAAGAAAGATATGCCTCTACCCAACAGGAAGAAGCCCAGTGGAAGGCTGCCCTTGAAAACGCCATCATGTATGCTGTACTGCGACAAAGCTCGTACAATCCGGACTTAATGTTGGAGCTATCCCCTCAATCCATACAACACGGGCTGGAGTGTGTTTCATTAGATTCACATGCCGATCAGAGCGAATCTTTACATCAATTGATCCAAAATACCGCTCATGACATGCTCGACCATGAAAACGGTGCGATAACCGCCCATCGCGATGATCGAAGGTTTACCGTGGGTCAATTTCAACTTGAACGAAACAGTTATATCGATAAGGCTTTTGATTTTTTGGCCAGTCAGAAAGGGGCTGAAGAGGCAACGAGATTATTGTTAACGGCGGCTATTCGATATGCCTCCATTTATGCTGAAACAAGACATATTGGCCCCCCGCAAAGTGTTTATGATGACTTTTATGACTGGGGCATCCGAAATGAGGGATTTGCCTCTCCCTTTAATGCCCGATTACTAGGCAAAGAAGAAGCTCAATTCTATAGCTTATTTCCAGATACAGATCAAGTATTTGGCAGCGGAGGAAGCTTTTTCCGTTTGTCAGAACCCGCAAATCCCGGACATTGGTCCCTGGATCCCCCCTTTCTCCCCGAGACGATGCAAAAAGTTGACCAACGGATTGGGGAATGGCGCAAAAGGTTTCCGGATACCTCAATTTTATACATTATTCCGGAAAGTCACCAACCTGAAATCAAGCCAGATGAAACCGTTACACTCAAGTCGGGAAAACATCACTACGAAGGACTAAGTGGCATAAAAAAGCCGCTCCCTGTTAACGTATGTATTCATAGGTATGGAGATCTATCAGGCTTTAGTGCGCAGCGAATCCAGGAGGGGTACGAAAAATAAACCTCTACTTTGAGGGACTCAATCATAACTGATTCAAAAAATTGGCTATTATTTTGTCTCCCTGTGGACATAAATACGACTCCGGGTGGTATTGAACTGCCCAAATAGGATCATGCTTGTGTCGCATCGACATCAGACGACCAGCCGGGTCAATTGCGGTTGGTATATACAGTGGGGGACAGTCTTCGGGTAAGGCATACCAGGAATGATAATGCCCCACTTCAATGGGACGTGACAGGTCTCGATATAATACATCATCCTCATCTAATAGATGCAACAAAGAACGCTCCCCATGGAGAGGCTCTGAAAGCTGGCGCAAAGGTACTTCTTCAACTACCAGCAAAGCTTGTAGCCCTAAACAAACGCCAAGAACAGGTAAATCTCTCGCACGATTCTGAATTATATCCAGAAGAGCACTTGAATCCTCAGGCAGCCCCGGGCCGGGGGAAATGATCATTCCATCGAAAGGTAAGAGATTGGGAACTTTATTGAATGAAGAGGGAGTGGAAACTATAATTTCCAGTTCCGACGACTGCCGGAGAGACTCTACCAGATTATAGGTAAAAGAGTCGTTATTATCGAGAAGTAACAGGCGTTTGTTCACCAGCTTGATAGATTAAAAAGATAAGTTCGCGGGTTAGCGCTTCCATTGGACTCCGGGAATCCCAGCCACCTTTCGATTTGAGATCGTACTCAAATAGTAGCTCAAAAACTTTTTCAATTTGTCTACGGTTATATGATTTCGAAGCACGCTCATATTCCCGAAAAATAAAATCGCTATATACACCAATCATCTTTTGCTTCGCTCTCGGCGATTTTCCCAACAGGCCGTGCAGGGTATAAACTTTACTAAAAAAGGCAAATAAACTGGCCGTCAGCAAGGGTAAGGGATGGTCCTTCGTATTTGCTGAAAAATAATGTGCCATTTTGATTGCCAATTCGCTTTTGCGGTAAGTGTAAGCTTTCTGCAATTCAAAAATGTTGTAATCCTTAGAAATGCCAATATATTTTTCAATATCTGCTTTCTGAATCGCATGGCCTTCAGGCAAATTGAGGATCATTTTATCCAGCTCATTCGCTACCTTACTTAACTGCGTACCCAGATATTCAGCAATAATCGTAGCCTCTGCATCTCCAATACTCAATTTTGCACCTGACACGTACTGCTGAATCCACCGCGGCATTTCATTATCGTAAACGCGTTTGCTGGTGTAGAAGACGGCTTTCTCTTTTAAAGATTTGGCCACTTTCAAGCGACCGTCAATCGTCTTATTCTTATAGCATATGACAAGAACCGTAGAGGGATTCGGCTTCTCAACATAACTCTCAAGATCTGCAAATTTATCTAAATGCTGAGCTTCCATCAAAACCACCAGTTGCCGCTCTGACATCATGGGCGCACGTCTTGCAGCATCTATCACATCAGCTGCCGAACTATCTTTACCATATAAAATAGTTTGATTAAAGTCGCGTTCGGCATCTGACAATACCCTCTTCCTGAGCAAGGATTCAATTTGATCAATAAAATAGGGCTCATCACCTTGTAAAAAATATATCGGGGCAATGGAACCTTTTTTAACGTCTCTTGCGATGGAAGTAAGACTTACACCTTGTTGTTTTGGCATATATTCGCATTAGCGAAGAGAGGGCTCCTGATCCTGCAGCATGCGCACAATCGTGTCGGCCCACTCATCTTTGTCATTCAACGAAGGTACTAAATCTAGTCTTTCTCCTCCCAACTCCATAAACTCTTCTTTATATTCAACTCCAATCTCTATTGTCGTCTCTAAACAGTCTGCTACAAAAGCGGGACAAAAAACGAGAATATTTCGATCACCCTTTTCATACCGCTCTTCCAGAATATCTGAGGTGTAAGGTTGTAGCCAGGGCTCCGGGCCCAACCTCGATTGATAAGAAATGGTAAATTGATCCTCTGATAAACCCAACTCATTTGCAATCGCAAAAGCTGTGGCATGGCACTGGGCGCTGTAACAGTTTTTGTTCTTGGAATGCCATTTTTGACAGCACTTCCCATTCGCCTGACAATAGTTTCCGGGATCTGCTGCACGAACCTGAGATTTAGGGACACCGTGAAACGAAAAGACAAAATGGTCATACTGATCCATTTCGTAATTCTCCCGTCCATTATCGGCGAATATTTTCACCATATCTGCATCCACAGGATAGGACTGAATCCAAGACAATTCAGGAATCACCCAGTCCTTTTTCAGAATATCCATCACCTCCTCAAATATAGAGCCCGTTGTGGCCGAAGCGTACTGCGGAAAAAGGGGGAAAACTACAATGCGATCCACTTGCTCATCCTTCATCTCTTTTATCGCAGATTCAATAGAGGGTTTTTGATAACGCATAGCTAGACGAACCATCGCCCGCTCTCCCAAACGATCCTGAATTTTAGAAACCAGGTTTTCACCATACAATTTCAATGGAGATCCATCCTCTGTCCATACCATTTTGTAAATCTTAGATGATGGCCCGGAACGGAAAGGGGCAATAATGCCCTGAACGAGAAGTTGTCGGGCCAGCCAGGGATAAGTCACTACCCGCCTGTCGGTCAAAAACTCTCTCAAATAACGATAGACCGCTCCTCGTGTCGGTGCATCGGGAGTTCCTAAATTAACGATCAAGAGTCCCGTTTTTTTATCTTTGCTGTTGCTCATACTCGCTGCCCTTAGCTTTGTTTTATATTACAGTAGGAAATGTAAAATACGTCGAATTGTTCAGGAACACAAAGGGAAGTCGATGGGCTACGGATATAAATAAAAAATCATGGAAAAAAATCGCCCCTTAATCCTGGTCACGAATGACGACGGCATGTTTGCCCCCGGAATCAAAGCCTTGGTTCAAGTTGCCATGGAGTTTGGAGAAGTAGTGGTTGTTGCTCCTGACTCCCCTCAGTCTGCCAAGGGACATGCAGTGACAATGCAGGATCCCCTTCGAATCAACCAGGTAAATGTTTTTGAAGGGGTCGATGCCTACGAATGCACAGGCACGCCCGTAGATTGCGTTAAATTAGCCAAATACAAAGTGTTAGACGGTCGAAAAATTGATCTCTGCGTGAGCGGAATCAATCACGGGTCCAATGCCTCTGTAAACATTATATATTCCGGCACAATGTCAGCTGCCATGGAAGCCTCCCTGGACGAAATTCCATCTATTGGCTTTTCGCTTCTCAATTATTCCTTCGATGCAGATTTTGGCCCCTCGAAAGTCATCGCTCGGAAAATAATCCAATCTGTGCTCAAGAATGACCTGAAGGAAACTCGTCTTTTGAATGTGAACATTCCTGATCAACCTCTGGATCAGATACGTGGGGTTAAAGTGTGCCGGCAGGCCGATGGAAGATGGGTGGAGGAGTTTCAGGAAGGAGAAGATCCGCGAGGACAAAAATACTATTGGCTTACCGGGCGTTTCATTCTCGAAAATGTTAAAGAAGGCACAGATATTCACGCCCTGGATAGCAACTACGTTTCCATTGTACCCAGCGGACACGACTTGACTATATATCCTGCGATTTCGGCCAATAAATATTTAGAAACCATTAGACTCTGAATCTTATGAAAAGATATACAAGTGGCACATTAATAAAAGGCATCCTCATCGGGGCGCTCGTTCCCTTTGCAGGCTATCTAATTGCTTACGCCCTTTTTGATGTTCTTGGCCGATTGTCGGAAAGTGGCGGGCTTTTAGAATATACTTCAGATTTCAGACCGCGCACGCTTGTGCTCGTTGGACTCATGTGCAACCTCATCCCTTTTCACTATTTTATTCGAGAGGGAGAAACCCGCACCGTTAGAGGTATAGTTTTACCCACTTTAATCTACGGCCTCATTTGGTTTTTCTATTTCCGGGAATCAATTTTTGCTTCATGAAGTGTTACCTCATAGCTGGCGAATCCTCGGGAGATTTACATGGAAGCAATCTGATAAAAGGCATCAAAAAAAGCCAACCGCAAACCAAAATTAGATTCTGGGGAGGAAATAGGATGGCCCAAACAAGTGGAACCAAGCCCATAGTACCCCTTGAGAAAACAAGTTTTATGGGCTTTACCGAGGTCATATTGCACCTTCCACAAATTCTATCTAATTTTCGTCATTGCAAAGCAGATATAGAAGCCTGGGAACCCGATGTACTGATTTTAATCGATTTTCCCGGATTCAACCTTCGCATAGCCCGCTGGGCAAATAAAAAAGGAATTCGAGTCTTTTATTATATCGCCCCTCAGGCCTGGGCCTGGAAAAAAGGTCGCGTAAAAAAAATGCGAGATTCTATAGATCATTTATTTGTAATCCTTCCATTCGAAAAAGATTTTTTTGAAACAGAAGGGATATCAAATGTACATTATGAAGGGCACCCCTTGAAAGACGTCGTCGACTCCTCCGGCCCACTCAAACGGCCAACAAAGGGAAGTCAAATCGCTCTATTGCCTGGCAGTCGCCGACAAGAAGTGAGCAAAATTCTTCCTGTCATGTGTCAGGTCGCAAAAAAACGCACGAATCAAAACTTTACCGTTGCCGCCGTAGATCATATCGAATCGAGCTTTTACGAAAAAATAATTCGTCGCGCTAATACTAAAAATGTGTCCCTCACATTTGAAGGGCCATCCTCTCTTCTCCCACAATGTCAGGCGGCCATCGTCACCTCAGGCACCGCAACTCTCGAGACGGCACTTCACAGCATTCCACAACTTGTGGTCTACAGCAGCTCCAGGATCAGCTATGAAATCGCACGCCGGCTTATTCAGGTTCCCTATATTTCACTCGTCAACCTGATTTTAGACCGAGAAGCTGTGCCCGAATTGATACAATCAGAATGCCATCCTGCCCGAATCGACCAACTTCTAACTAAAATCGAAACTGACGAAGAATATCGCAATCAATTTCAGAAGGACTATCGCGAATTACACAGTAAATTGGGCGATAATGGCGTCTCTCAGCGAATTGCAGACCGCATGCTTAGCCTAATAAATGAATGAAATGAGGGCGATCCCCCAGCATATAAAAAAGTTCGGCAAGAAAAAATTAACCGAATAAAAAAAAGACTTTTGGGAGCGGGATAGGAAATATTCGAATGCTGGGGGCGCTATGTTTCGGGGCTCACTCAGATCATCCGCCTCTGTCTCCGATAAGGATTCCCTGAATCCTTATTCCGAGCCATCGGCGGCTTCGTTCGGCCCTTCGCCCACCCCACAGTGTGGGATGGCCTCGGTCCCTCTCCGCCCAATAGCGGAGAGTCCCCTGCACAGC
>CAZVFU010000002.1:0-105362 GCA_964626595.1 uncultured Saprospiraceae bacterium | reverse complement strand
CGCTTACGCGGCCTCCCCGCACAGCAAGCCTAAGCCGACTGCTACCTCGGCCAAAAAAAGGGAGTAAACGGGAAATAGTGCTCATTATAGATTTCTTCAGGATGAAAGCCTGGGAGAAAAAAAGCCTGATTTAGTCTGAACTCCCAAATAGCATTCTTGAAACAAAAGGATGAAAAACAAATCTCAATTAATAAGGATCTAAAATCACACATCTAAAATTTTTGAAGTTTGTCGCTACTGGGTCCAGCGACAAGAAAATAACTCCCCGCTGCCCCCCCCTGCAAAGGACAAGACCCCGGGATCCAAATCATAGCAACTGCAATTCTGAAAAAGCCCCTCTCTATCGCTAAGGGATAGTAGGGGCCGGGAGCGGAGCGAGCGGGTGCCGGGGACGCTGCAGGCGTCCCCGGGCACGAAACCCCCGCATAGCCCGACCCCCGAGGCTCTGCCTGGCAGAGCCTCGGGGATAGCGCCAAATCATCGTAAAAGTCGAGCTGAATATGTAGCCCAAAACAAAAGAAAATTCCGGCTGATTTCGTTATCTTAGCACAAATCAAAAAAGGTAATAATGAAAGAAGTTTATATCGTGAGTGCAGTGCGCACGCCCTTAGGAAGTTTTGGAGGAGCGCTAAAATCGCTAACGGCTGTGCAATTGGGTAGTCACGCCATAAAAGGCGCTTTAGAGAAGGCGAAAGTGAGTGCAGATCAGGTCAATGAGGTGTTCATGGGGAATGTGGTTTCGGCCAATCTGGGGCAGGCTCCTGCCCGACAAGCGGCTCTGGGTGCCGGGATCGGCGATCAGGTGCCTTGTACAACGGTAAATAAGGTCTGCTCTTCGGGAATGAAATCTATTATGTTCGGTGCGCAATCGATTATGCTGGGTCATGCGGATGTGATCGTAGCCGGCGGTATGGAAAGCATGTCCAACATCCCCTTTTACGTGGATCGGGCTCGGTGGGGATATAAATATGGTCATGGCACCCTGGTCGATGGCTTACAAAAAGATGGTCTGACGGATGTCTATGCAGACGTGCCGATGGGTGTAGCTGCCGATGAAACAGCAACGGAAGAAAATATAAGTCGAGAGCAGCAAGATGCCTTTGCTAAGCAGTCCTACGAACGATCAGCACAAGCCACGAAAGAAGGTTGGTTTAGTGATGAGATCGTGCCGATTTCAATTCCACAACGAAAAGGAGATCCAAAAGTGGTCTCAGAAGATGAGGAGTTTCATCGCGTCAAGTTTGAAAAAATGCCTCAGTTGCGTCCGGTCTTTACAAAGGACGGTTCGGTTACTGCAGCCAATGCCTCGACGATCAATGATGGTGCATCGGCGCTCGTTCTCATGAGTAAGGAAAAAATGGAAGAATTAGGATGTACGCCTGTGGCTCGAATTGCAAGTTTTGCCGATGCAGCTCAACGACCCATGCGCTTTACCACCGCTCCTACCCTGGCGGCTCCCATAGCTATGAAAAGAGCGGGGCTTACGCAGGATGATATCGACTATTTTGAGGTCAATGAAGCCTTTTCTGTGGTCACCCTTGCCTTCAATAAGAAACTGGGACTATCTGAGGATCAGGTCAATGTGTTCGGTGGCTCCGTATCCTTAGGCCACCCGCTAGGTGCTTCCGGCGCACGAATCGTCACCACGCTCAATAATGTATTGCATAAAAAAGGTGGACGATACGGTTGTGCAGCCATTTGCAATGGTGGTGGCGGTGCCAGTGCACTGATTATCGAAAAGGTATAATACAAATTTTCAGGTACAGGCCGGCTCCCGAGGTTCCGCCAACTGGCGGAACTCGAGGATCGGGCTATCCGCTTGAAGTACCGGAACCGCTGCCACCGCATCCGTAAGGCTCCGGGGAGCTTCCTGCCGGTCGCTTCCTCGCTCTACGGCTGCTGGCGGCCCCCGCCCGGTCCTATCACTGCTATCCCTGCCGGGGAAAGACGTATGCTTTCATCGATTGGAGTTCTGTCGACCACCCATGAAGAGCCGCTGAGGTGACTGCACTACCCATCATGATGTAATCCTGAAGGATGCTTACTATTCATTAGCTTCATGGTATTCCCAAAAAGAAGCCCGGCTGCAGCCCAAATTAGCACTCCGATAAGCAAGGAGCGGCCCGTGATTTCATCCCCATCAAAATAAGGGAAGACGATACCCATCAATACAAACATAACAGCGCCCCACCCTAATCCGGTCCAAAGCCAATTTTCCTTATTAAAGGGGTCTGGAACTTTTTCGACATCAATATTTTGGAAGCGCTGCGGCTGCCTCGCCAACCATTTTTCTTTTGCACGGCCGATAAACCAAATTCGAAGCGGATAGCTCAAGACCAATATCACAAAACTGAGGACATTCGTTAAACAGGGAATGATGTTCCCGCAAGTCGGGCAATATAAACCAAACCAGTTTTTGAAGGCGGTGCCATTTTGCGTCGACCAGGTGCGACTATCGTGCAAGGTTTCGCAATGAGGGCAGGGTGTAAATGATCGCTCGCTCCTAGGTTTGTCCAAGGTTTTATCAACTAATGATACTTTGGGTACTCGTTGTCCAAAAACGAGTTCATTGATCGCGAGGCCGGGATTAATGATCCAATGCAGCATTATCCAATGCTTCCATGTATAGACTTTAAATCGCTCTTTATCAATCTGCATCATTTCGAACTTTACAAATTTATCTAAATATATTAATAAAATTAAATACAGTCCAAACTGAGGCGAATGTAAACCCGGCTTGTAATTTAAGCCTACTTCCCTTTCCCCTGAACGAGAACCAGGGCCGTATAAAACATGATTTTAAAGTCGAGCGCGAGCGACATATTCTCAATATAAAGGATGTCGTACTTAAGTCGTTGTACCATTTGGTCCACATTAGAGGCGTATCCGTATTTCACCTGACCCCAGGATGTGATGCCGGGTCGAACCTTGAGGAGGTGCTTATAGTGGGGAGCGCGTTCCTGGATCTGATCAATGTAGTATTGACGCTCTGGTCGCGGCCCCACAATGGCCATATCGCCGCGCAGTACGTTCCAAAACTGAGGAAGTTCATCCAAACGCCATTTCCGCATGGTAGCGCCCCAGGGCGTACATCGGTTGTCGTTTTCTGAGGACAGTTGTGGTCCTTGCTTTTCGGCATCGGTGTACATGGACCGAAATTTAATGATCTTGAACGGTTTTCCATTTTTTCCGATCCGCTTCTGTTGATAAAAGATAGGGCCTTTTGAAGACCAGTTCACGCGTAACATGATATACAACAATAATGGAGATAGGACAATCAGAGCCAGGGTGGAGATGAGAATATCCAGGCCGCGCTTGATAATGCGTTGCCACTTGGGCATCAGGCCGCGTCGGATTTCAATCAGTGCTGTACCGTATACGTGATTCATCTTCACACTCCCCAGCATGATATCGTACATGTCGGGAATCACTTTCACTAATACCCGATCGTCATAATCGAAAAGCAAATCCATGATCTTTTTCAATTTATTATGATCGGAGGTTTCGATTGCGATCAGGGCTTCTTCAATATCGTGATTCTCAATAATTTGCGGCAAGTCAGAATAATACCCAAGTGCTGACAAATGCTGCTCCAGAGGCTCAGTGCCCTCTCCATTGGCGTAAACAAACCCCTTAAAGTGATGGCCAGATTTGGTAGAGGAGGAAGTAAGTTCTTCGTAGAGCTGAAATGCGTTATCGTTACCCCCGATGATCACAGTGTTAAAACTAACCTTTCCTGCTTTAAGTCGTCGGCTGGCCCAGGTCAATAAGGCCATACGCCCGAGACCTGTCGCTCCAAAATGAAGACTGAAATAGATAAAGTAATACTGAAGGTAATCGATATACCCTGAGGCAAAACCATAAAAGTAAAATATCAGGAAGAGGAAAGAAATCCCGATAAAACTTTGCCAAAAAGTTTTAATCAGGACCGAAAACCGCGACAGGCGATATAAATCTCGATAAGTATCGTAAACAGCATACAAAACCAGCCAGCCCAATGGTAAGAGCACATTTCCATACCAGAATGAGGGTTCCGACCAAAATGGATAGAGTCCCGCATCAGCCACTGCCTTTTCCTTTAACACATAAAAGATACTCCAGGCCAGACCCGCTGAAAGGATATCTAAAAAAAGATAGATTATAATATCTCGACGCCGCTTTCCGGTCATTAAAAATGGATTAACTTAAGATTATCGAATAAAGCTTCTCCACTTTCTGAACTCGTACCAAATCGGCCATCCAAATCCACCCGGATAATCATCTGCGCGGCTACTACCTGATCCAACCGAAATTCTTCTGAAAAATTAATGTATGCTTTACGCCATCCTTCCGTAGGAAACAGCGTTACTTTCAAAAAATCTACCTGCAGCCCCTGTGCATTTAATCCCAGGTAACCTATAGTCGTTGGCACATTGCAATTATAGTCAAACTCAAAAAACACCTGGGTGCCCCGCTCCAGAAATGGTCCGTAAGCCTCAGCTGTGCCGACAACCGCTACAGGGAAAGAATCCGTTACCGTAATTTTTCCAGAAAAGTTCCCCTCAAATACATTTTCGGTCGTCCGAGTCATCCCCGAAGTATCCTGCCCATCAAAATCCGCCGTAAATAAATTGCCGTCTTCGAAACCTTCAATAAATGAAAACCGAGTGCGCTCGTCATAGGTGGTAGAAGGGGTGTAATGAATTTCCTCTCCCGCCTGGGCGGTGTATGAAAACGTATCGGTATCATAGAGGAAAAGTAATCGGGGGCGCTCACTGCTGCCATCCTCGCGTATACCCGGAAAAAGAGTAACGCGACGTTCCCCTTCTCCAATAATGGGAATCGTAGCTGGTAATTCGTACGCCCCTAGAAACTCGTTGTTCTCATATAACCAAACATCCCGAATAAAAGAGCTAGCCGACCCTTGAGTATCGACAGTGGAAAATTCGAATTCATCAATTACTAAAAAGGTTGGAACATCTGCCTCCCATTGATCCGAGCAGGCTCCAAACCCCAGAGCCATCAAAATAGCTCCCAAAAGCCACAATCCTTTATTTTTTTTCATCTTGTTTGTCATTCTGCTCCATAATTTCGTAAGCCAGTGCCAAAGCAGCTGCTCCGTCATCCACGCTCACATAAGGAGGCTTTCCGTATTTAATGCTCTCAGAAAAAGTAACCAGCTCCTGTTTTATAGCATTTACTTCTTCTGGCTTTGGCGTATCGATAACAATGTGCTTCTTACCGTTATACGTATCTAACTCGAAAGAATGTTGGTTAGTATCCACATTTTCTTTCCCGTCTACTAAACGGACGATTTCTGCACTCCGGTCCAAAAAGTCCATACTGATGTATGCATCAGATTGAAACAACCGTAACTTCCGCATCTGCTTGAGAGAAATTCGGCTAGCGGTCAAGTTTGCCACCGCGCCATTTTCAAAAGTGATTCGTGCGTTGCAAATATCATGCGACTTACTGACAATAGCAATACCCTGACTTTGAACATCTGCCACCGGCGAAGATGTAAGATGTAATATCATATCTAAATCGTGAATCATAAGGTCGAGTACCACAGATACATCCGTTCCCCGGGGATTAAAGGTGGCAAGCCGATGCCCCTCAATAAATCGGGGATGCATTGGGAAATCACGAAGGGATAAAAAAGCAGGATTGAAGCGCTCCACATGGCCTACTTGTAAAACGCGGTTTTGAGTTTTGACCAATTTTTTCAGAGTCTGGGCTTCATCTAAGGTATATGTCATGGGTTTTTCCACAAAAACATGTTGGTTTAACTCCAGCGCCTTGCGAGCCGTATCGAAATGAGAGGGAGTTGGACTCACGATGTCCACCGCCTCGCAGTGATCGAGCAAATCATCAGCCCTTGAAAAGACACGAAATCCATCATTCGCAATCCGTTTTTGGGTCTCTCTATCTGGATCGTAAACGCCGACGAGTTTGAGTTCAGCGATATCTTGAATACATCGGGCGTGAATCCGTCCCAAATGACCATAGCCAAAAAGGCCTATTTTAATCTGTTCTGACATAGTATGTGAATTTAGGTGAAAATTAAGACTGCAGCAAGGACAGTCAGTGACGCGAAGACAATCGCTCCCCACTGCAAACTGCTACGCAATTGATAACTAAACCGTTCGATCAGGGCTCGGTCTTCATTATATTTTGGGTAGAGAAATTCTTCCCGTTTTGCTTGATCAAAAAGCCAGGACCACTCCATTTCGATTCGCCTTCTTTGCATCTCTTTAAATAATTTAAGTAAGCGAACCCGAAACATGAGGTTCAAAAATAAAAAAACGATAGCCAGAACGATCGCGATGGCGACGCCAAGATCAATCCACAGATTAGCGCTATTCATCTGCATCAAAGAATTTACGTGCCGAATCTAATGCATTGGGAAGTCCGTCTGGTTTCTTGCCGCCCGCACTGGCGAAAAAGGGCTGACCGCCGCCGCCACCCTGAATTTCTTTGGCCCAATCGCGAATCAACTGACCGGCATTCCAACCTTTTTCGGCGGCCAGCCCCTTGTCCATGGCGGCAATAAGTTGAGCTTTGCCATCAATAGCTGCGCCCAAAACGATAACCGGCCGATCCATTTCATCCAACAATTCGTGAACCAGTTTTTTAAATGTTTTACCGTCACCCATTTCCACTTGCTTAATGAGTACCTGATAGTCTTCACGGCTTTGGGCCTCTCCCACCAAATCTTGTTTAATATTTCCAGCCCTTTGCTGTTGCCACTCTTCGATTTGCCGCTGGAGTTCCCGGTTTTCCTGCTGAAGGGACTCGACGGCCTGTAAAATATTTTGCGGATTTTTAAGCAATTTTCGCAAAACACTCATATCGTGTTCCTGTTCCTGAACATACTCTTGTGCAGCCTGTGCTGTCACTGCTTCAACTCGACGAATTCCCGCTGCCACAGAGGTTTCCTGTGTGATTTTAAGTTGACCGATATGCCCCGTCTGAGCCACATGACATCCTCCGCAAAGCTCCATAGAATAATTAGGGTCAAAGGTGATTACCCGAACCTGATCTCCATATTTCTCTCCGAACAACATCATAGCGCCTTTTTCCTTCGCTTCTGCGATCGGTATAGAGCGGTCCTCCTCTCGTTCAATGTTAGCTCGAATCTTTTCATTGACAATATTTTCGATATGACGTAAATCAGATTCTGAAATCTTTTCAAAAT
This sequence comes from uncultured Saprospiraceae bacterium, assembly GCA_964626595.1. Taxonomy (GTDB): domain Bacteria; phylum Bacteroidota; class Bacteroidia; order Chitinophagales; family Saprospiraceae; genus JAWLFI01. Next base: position 98,185 of record CAZVFU010000002.1, on the reverse strand, counting down.
GACTAAAGTCAAAGCGCAAATGAGAGTCACTAACTAAAGATCCTTTTTGGTGAACATGCTTCCCTAATACTTCCCGCAGTGCCGCATGCAATAAGTGAGTAGCTGAATGATTTCGCTCAATGTTTCGCCGGCGGTCAGGGTCTACTCTAGCTCGGACGGCATGCGTCGGTTCGGCGGGCAGCTGATCCACCTGATGAACAATCAAGTCATTCTCCCGCTGCGTATCCAGTACATGGATTTTTTGATCACCCACAATCAAATGACCGGTATCTCCTACTTGTCCCCCGCCCTCTGCATAAAAAGGAGTAGTTTTGAGCACCAATTGGTAGATTGATTTTCCTTTTTGTGCTATAGTTCGATACTTCAAGATATGGGTTTTCTCAACTTCCAATTTGTCGTACCCCACATAGCTCACCTCTTCGCTCACATCAGCCAGTTGTTGCCAATCGCCCACCTTCTTTGTTGCATCTTTTTTCGATCGGCTACGCTGGGCCTCTAGCGCAGCGGAAAAGCCCTCATTATCGACCATGGCTCCCTGCTCTGAGGCGATGAGACGCGTAAGATCTATTGGAAATCCGTATGTATCATATAATTCAAAAGCCATTTCCCCAGAAATAATCTGCCCTTTCTCAAGTTGCATGGCGTCCAATTTTTTCAAACCTGAAGAAAGTGTATCGAGAAAACTTCGCTCTTCTGTCTCAATAATCTTTCGAATCAGATCTTTTTGCTTGCTGAGTTCGGGAAACTGGTCCCCCATTTGATCTATTAAAACCGATAATAGTGCATATAGTAAGGGTTCATTCCAATCAAGGAATGAATAGTAGTATCGTACAGCCCGACGTAAAATCCGGCGGATGACATACCCTGCGCCCGTGTTTGAGGGTAATGCTCCATCTGCCACACCAAAAGCTACGGCTCGCAAATGATCAACTACCACCCGGAAGGCAATATCGACCTTTTCGTCAGGCCCGTAATTGCCGGAATAGGATTTGCCAGTGAGCCCCTCCAGCTGACGAATCATAGGCATGAATAGATCCGAATCATAATTTGCCTTTTTACCCTGCAATACCATGCATAAACGCTCCAACCCCATGCCGGTATCGACGTGTTTTTCAGGCAGAGCACGTAAAGACTGATCCTCCATTCGAGAGTATTGGATAAACACCAGATTCCATAGTTCAATCACAAGAGGGTGATCCTGGTTGACCAGTTTAGCTCCATCAACTACCGATCTATCCCGATCAGGACGTAGGTCAATGTGAATCTCAGAGCAAGGTCCACAAGGGCCGGTCTCACCCATTTCCCAAAAATTATCCTTCTTGCCGAATGGAAGGATTCGATCCTTTGGTAGGTGTTTCAACCAGATATCCTGAGCTTCAGTATCCAATGATAAGTTATCAGCTGAATCACCTTCGAAAACAGTTACATATAATCGTTCCGAATCCATATTAAATACGTCGACTAATAGCTCCCAGGCCCAGTCAATTGATTCTTGCTTAAAATAATCGCCAAACGACCAATTCCCTAACATCTCAAACATGGTGTGATGGTAGCTATCCAGCCCCACCTCTTCCAAATCGTTGTGCTTTCCTGACACACGCAAACACTTCTGGCTATCTGTGACCCTTTTATTCTCGGGTTTCTGGTCACCCAGGAAGTAATCCTTAAACTGGTTCATTCCAGCATTGGTAAACATCAAGGTAGGATCATTTTTCATTACCATAGGGGCAGAAGCGACGATTTTATGCCCTTTTCCTTCAAAAAAAGTGAGGAATTTCTCACGAATTTTTTTGCTATTCATATTAATTTTTTTCCTTATGTTTTTAGGTCTGTAAAACAGCTAGTTATTTAACTCGTCTCCAATAGTTTGAATACATAACTCCAAGGACATCAGTATATTATATTACAATTTTTGTCTATTTGTTTGGTCTCTTGAGCGAAAAAAACTATTTTTGGTCATTGAAAACGCAAAGTAATAAATCCAAAGTGGATTATTTACTAAATATGGGGTCAATTAAGGAAATAATATGAATAAAGGAAAGTACGTATTTAATCAGAAAACAATGCAATACGAAGAAGTCCAAATCGGACTTTGGGGTCTGGTTAAAAGGACAGTGCTTGGTCTAACCCTTGTTTTATTAGCTGCTGGTGCTGTAAATTACGCTTATCAACTCTACTTTCCCACGGCCAAAGAAATAGCATTACAAAAAGAACTAGAAGAAGTAAAAGGCAATTACTTTAAAATAACAAATGAAGTTAATCAACTGTCTAGTGTCCTTCAAAACATCAAAGAACGAGACGAAGGCGTTTATGGAATGATTTTGGGTGTTGAGCCTATTGATGAGTCTGTTTGGGCTATGGGAACTGGAGGCCACCAATCTGCTCTTTTAAAATATAACAATTCCTCTGAACTCATTGAATCAACCAAGTCTAGCATTGACAAAATTCAGCGCCAAACTGTTCTCTTTTCGAAAGCTCTTGATAATGTAGAAGAGTTGGCAGCAACTAAAAAAGATCGACTTGCCTCTATCCCAAGCATTAAACCGGTTCGGAAAGATAAGTTGAAGCGAGGTATTTCTTTGTTATCTGGATTTGGGATGCGCATGCATCCGATTCATAAAATTCGGAAAATGCATACTGGGCTGGATTTTACCTGTCCTGTGGGAACACCCGTCCGGGCTACGGGAAAAGGAACGATTAAAAGGATTGAGCACCGGAGAACAGGATATGGTAAAAATGTCATCATCGATCACGGATATGGATATGAAACCCGATATGCTCACCTTAACAAGATTATTGTAAAAGAAGGTCAGGAAGTTGAAAAAGGTGAAGCCATTGGAGAAGTAGGAAACACAGGTACAAGTACAGCCCCTCACCTTCACTATGAAGTGATCTTTGGAGATAAGCCGGTAGATCCCATTAATTTCTGTCTCGATGGCTTAACTCCCGGTGAATATGCAGAACTCGTGAACCAAGCGTCAAGAGCCACCCAATCTTTTGATTAAAGACTCCATATTTAGAGTTTAGTTTCCAAATATACTGCGATACGAATCCCCAGATGATTTTTACCATTTGTTACTTGGTATAAAAAGACCTTCCTTTTCTTCTCCTTAGGCATCTACTTATCTACTGAGTTTCATCAGATGATTCCAAAATCGTATATTTGATCGTATAGAAGCCCAATAATTTATAAATTTCATGAAGATTGATCCATCGACATTAAGCAAAAGATATTACTCCATCGGGGAAGTTGCAGAAATGTATGATGTGTCGAGTTCACTCATTCGATATTGGGAGAATGAATTTCCTTCCTTAAAGCCTCACAAAAACAGCAAGGGCGATAGGCGTTTCACTCCGGATAACCTTGAGGAGTTGAACCTCATCTATCATTTGGTAAAAGAACGCGGATTTACCCTAGACGGTGCACGCGCTGAACTCGATCTGATTGATGAAAAAAAAAGGAATAAGTCAGATATTGTGAAGTCGCTTCGCAAATTAAGACGCGGACTCCGAAAACTGCAAAATCGGTTTGGGGCAGAAGATTGACCTTCCCATTCTCTACTTATAGTTTTGCACCTGAATGATATGCTCACATAGAGCTAAATCAAAGGATTCATTAGAGGCCATAATAATCCCTTTTCCAGATTTGAATGAATGGAGCTGATCGACAAACCATTGCTTTGATTTCTCATCTAAATTACTGGTAGGTTCATCCAAAAATATAAAAGAAGAATCCGATGCTAAGGCAGTAAGAAGTTGGATCCGCTGTTTCATTCCACTAGATAAAGCGTGAATGGGCTTATTTGAATGTTGTGCTAAGCCGGTCAACTCAATCAGCTCCTCTGTTGTGGCTCCATGTGACCATCCCTTACATTTTGCATGAAAGCGCATCCATTCCCGAATGGAAAAATGAGGAATGAGGGGTAAATAGGGAGCGGCAACTGCAAAAAAGCCCATCCCTTCCTGTGCGGTTTTTTTCTCTTTCCGGTTCAACAGGAAACAATTCCCCTTTGAGGGCTCCAAAAAACTACTAAGCAGTTGTAGCAGAGTAGATTTACCACTTCCATTAGAACCTGCAACTCCGTATACTTGATCTGGAAGGAATCGATGTGAAAAGTTTCGAATCACCCACTGTCGCCCTCTGCGCTTGCTAATATTTTCTGCAAGCAAATCCATTACAATGCGCGAAATCCACGCATGACACCGCGTTCTGTTTGAGATAAAAATTCTAGAATGCGAGATTTCTCTACGGACTCTTCAATTGTTTTTCGGACCTCAGCAACTGCATTTGTATGGTTTAAGCCCCGAACAAAAAGTAGTCTATAAATATCCTGAATGTGATGTATTTGATCTTTTGAAAAGCCCCTGCGCCGCAGGCCTACCGAATTTACACCTACATAAGAGAGTGGATTTCTAGCGGCCTTTACATAAGGAGGGACATCTTTCCGAACAAGAGCGCCGCCGCCTATAAAAGCATGCTCTCCGACTTGAACAAACTGATGAACAGCAGCTAACCCCCCAATAATGGCATAGTCTCCAACCGAAATATGTCCGGCGAGATTCACATTATTAGAAAGAATACAATAGTCCCCTAAAACACAATCATGTGCTACATGCACATAAGCCATAAGTAGGCAGTTATTACCAATTTTTGTCGCATAATTTGCCTGGGTTCCTCTATTCAGGGTACAGTACTCCCGAATGACCACATTGTCTCCAATCAATAAAATGGACTCCTCTCCTTTGTATTTAAGATCTTGAGAAACACCTCCAACAATGGCCCCTGGAAAAACTTTGCAGTTCTTTCCCATGCGAGTTCCATTCAAGATCACAGCATTGGGGCCAATCCAACAACCTTCGCCAATCTGGACATCCTCCTCAATAGTGACGAATGGCGATATAACCACGCTTTCATGAATAGATGCATTAGGGTGTACGTTCGTGAGTTCTGTTTTTACCATTATGATTTTCGCTTAATAATCTGAGCCGTTAATTCTCCTTCCGATACCAATTCCTTTGCTACAAATGCCTTCGCATGCATAAAACAAATTCCTCGTCGAATAGGGCCCAAAAGTTTTAATTTAAGAATAAGGGTATCACCAGGTACGACTTTGCGTTTAAAGCGAACTTTATCAATTTTCAAAAAGTACGTATCCCAATTATCTGGGTCAGGTACGGTTGATAACGCTAATATCCCACCCGTTTGAGCCATAGCTTCTAATTGCAGAACACCCGGGAAAACGGGGTTATTGGGGAAATGGCCCTGAAAAAAATATTGATCAGCCGAAATATTCTTGACACCGACTACCTGGTTCTCAGTCAGTTCAATGATTTTATCTACCATGAGAAACGGAAAGCGATGCGGCAGTGTTTGTTCAATTTTCTGAGTTGTGTACACTGGTGGAACAGAAGGGTCGTATTCCGGGCAGTGATCTTCCTTTTGACATTTTAGCCATTCACTCTTCAGCAAGGAAGTAAATGCAACGTTCACTTTATGTCCCGGTTTTACAGCCACTATACGCGCTTGAACATATTTACCAAGTAGTGCCATATCTCCGACCACATCGAGTAACTTATGTCTTGCAGGTTCATTTGCAAAGCGTAAATCCGATTGATTTAGGATACCTTTATTGGTGCTCTTGATCTCATAACGATCTAATCGCTCGGACAACCTATTAAGGGTGGATTCAGGGACTTTTTCATCTGCTATCACAATCGCATTATCCAAACTTCCACCTTTTATCAACCCCTGATCCATGAGGGCTTCAATATCTCTAACAAACACAAAGGTTTTACTCGGAGCTACAGAGGTTTCGTATTGACTCCAGTCATCAAGTTTAGCATATTGTTCACCAATAACATCCGAATCAAAATCGACTAAAGTTAGAAGTTCAAAAGCATCGCTGGGATACAGGCTGATTTGAGCTCCGGAATCTGCATCTTGATAATGAATTGGCTTTTTAGGGACAAAAATGATGCGCTCTGCGGATTGGGTTTCAATCCCCACACTCTTTATCGCTTCGACAAAAGGCAGTGCACTTCCATCTAAAATGGGTACTTCTGGACCATCAAGTTCAATACGGGCATTATCTACACCTAAGCCAAAGAGCGCAGATAATAAATGCTCAACCGTATGAACTTCAACGTCCCCGGCTTTCAAGCTCGTTCCTCTGGCTGTTGAAAAAACAGCGTCAGGATCGGCTTTCACTGTGGGAGCTCCTTCAATATCTGTTCGGACAAAATAATACCCAGAATCAGCATCAGACGGGTGCAGCCCCACCCTAATGGATAAGCCTGTGTGCAAACCTTTACCCTCTAAAAAGATAGACCCCTTGAGTGTTTGTTGTTTCATATATAAGGATAGAATTCAATTTTGACTAAATCCGGGTCAAAAATACAATTCTATTTTAACTTTATTCAGCTCCACCTCATCAATGTGATGGCACAATTCTATTCCTTATATACCCATAGTGGTTGAGAAAAGGTTGGGTAAATTAATGGTTACTTTGAATTTTTAACTTCTCAATTTCTTGCTCAAGCGATTGAATTCGTCGCATTTGTTCGGGCAGATTTCGAAATACCGCATAAGAGCGTAAATAGTTTGAGTATGAAATGGCTGGAGTCCCGTACAGCTTTTCACCTGATTGCTTTGAGCTCGAGGCCACCCCAGATTGAGCCTGAATATGGGTGTGATCCTTTATTTCCAGATGACCTACTATGCCCACCTGTCCACCGATCATGCAATGTGAGCCTACTTTTGTGGAGCCGGCAATACCGGCCTGAGCAGCAATGACGGTATGTTTGCCCACCGTAACGTTATGCGCAATTTGAATGAGGTTATCCAACTTCGCGCCCGTTTCAATCCGAGTATCACCAATAGATCCCCTGTCAATCGTGCAATTCGCTCCAATTTCAACATTATCTCCTATCACTACACCCCCCGTTTGTTTAATTTTTTCAAACTCGCCTTTCCCATTTTTTGAGAAACCAAAACCGTCAGAACCTATTACTGAGTTGCTGTGAATTATACAGTGAGAGCCAATGGAGCAGCCGTGCAAAATTTTTACACCGGGGTATAATCGGGTATTTTCTCCAATCACACTTTGGGCTCCAATAAAACTTTGGCCATCAATGACTACACCTTTTTCGATGCGTGCTCCGGCTTGAATTTGAACATTGGGGCCAATACGGGCACTAGGGTCTACCTCTGCCTCATCATCAATAAAAACTTGTGAAGATATATCCGTGGGTGCTGGAAGGCCCGAATCAAAAGCCTCCAGCAAAATTCCAAGCGCGAGATAAACATCCGGTACCCGGATTAAAGTCGTCGACAGCGGCTTCCGAGCCTTAAAATTCTCTTGAACGAGAACGGCTGTTGCCTGGGTTGTATACAGATAAGGTTCGTATTTCGGGTTTCCCAAAAAGCTCAACTGCCCCTCAGCTGCATCTTCGATTCTTCCCGGACCTATAATGAACGCTTGATGATTCCCTTCAATTCGCCCCTGCACCAATTGAGCAATTTTTTCTACCGTAACTTCCATAGCGCTAATATAAGAACTCCGAAACAGTCATCGTAAAGTTTTTTACGATATACGACATTCCTTATTTACCTTTGTCTTTCATCAGTTTTTATTATGGACAGAACAATTCAACTGGGTTCCCGAGGAAGTAAATTAGCACTTTGGCAGGCCCATTATGTGCGAGATTTGCTCCAGGAAAGAGGAATAGAAACGAATATCCAAATCATAAAAACGAAAGGAGATCGAGTTCAGGATCTGAGTTTTGATAAAATGGAGGGAAAAGGTTTCTTTACCAAAGAAATTGAGGACGCGCTGATTCAGGGTAAAATCGACTTAGCTGTTCATTCCCTTAAAGACCTTCAAACGACACAACCTGATTCGCTGGTCATTGCCGCAGTTTCTGACCGGGCACCCGTTGAAGATTGGGTAATTATGCGCCCAGAAAGTGTCGACTTGTCGCGCCCGTTGCATTTGGTTGAGAATGGTACTATTGGAACGAGCTCAGCCCGAAGAAAAGCCCAGTTACTTCACTTTCGACCTGATGTTCGTATTGTTGACATCCGAGGAAATGTCCAGACGCGAATTCGAAAAATTCACGATGAAAATCTAGACGGAATTATTCTGGCTGCAGCCGGAGCTACCCGGATTGATGTTGATCTCGCTGACTATTATGTATTCAAGTGCAACCCCAAAGAATTCGTGCCGGCGCCGGCACAAGGTGTACTTGGCCTACAAACTCGCAGCGAGGATCGAGAGCTCCGATCGATCTTAGCTCAATTGCATCATCGGGAAACCGGAGAGCGGACCAATATCGAACGCGGTGTATTAAAACTAATGGGGGGAGGATGTCAAACCCCACTTGGCGTCTATTGTGAAATCGATGCAGATCATAATTTTCACGTCTGGGCCGCTATGGCACATCGTTGGGACGCCCATGTGCAATATGTCCACCATAGTTCAGCGACTTCAGACAAACTGGCTCAAACCGTACTCGAGCAACTGCAAAAAAAATAAATCAGCATGTATTTAGTTTTCGATTGTTCAGCAGCAGGAAGACCTAAAAATTGGAAAGCATATCCGACAGATACCTTTAGTTGGCCGCGATTGATCCACTTAGCATGGATCCTATTCGACGATAAATACAAAAAAATAGAAAGTGGTAACGATATAGTATCTCCGGAAAACTATGAACTCACTCCAGAAATTGAAAAATTTTCGCATGTTACGCAAAAAAGGGCCGAAGAGGAAGGGAAGCCCCTCAAAGACGTTTTAAATAACTTCTCAAAAGCAGTGGATAAAGCAGAAGTTGTTTTTGCCCACAATCTTCGATTTAATGAAAATGTAGTTCTGGCTGAGTTTCACCGAATGAATATGCCCCAGCGACTTGCGGTTTCTGAGTCCTACTGCATTATGCAAGAATCAACGTATTTTTGTAAAATTGTAGGAAAGGGAGGGAAACTAAAATGGCCAACCCTAAGCGAATTGCATCAGCGCGTATTTGGAAAACCTTACAATAATCCTAATGATGCCTTTCACGATACGATAGCAGCAGCAAAAAGCTTGTTTGTTCTTATCGAGGCAGGTCAAATAGATGTACTTTAATATGGCCAAAATACTGATTACTAAAAAGGATCACATCGAGGACTTTGTTGCCCCACTTGAGGCTGCGGGCCATCAGGTACAAGCAGTGAACTTCCTCGAGTATAGATCGGTCACCTTCGAAGAAATCCCCGAAGTGGACTGCCTGTTTTTCTACAGTCGAAAAGGAGTAGACTACTTCTTCAAACAAGTGGAAGAAAAGGATATTCCCCTTCCTGATCAAGTCAAATTTGCCGCCCTGGGTGCCAACACAGCAGAAAGCCTGAAAGAGTATGTAAGTGCAGTTGATTTCATCGGTGAGGGACGTCCTGCATCTACATTTAAAGAGTTTAAAGAATGGTTTGGAGGAGATACTGTACTCGCCGTTCGGGCAGATAATAGTCTGAACCGATTGCGGCAGGTAACCGGGGTAGATTGGAAGCTCTTTGACCTGGTCGTGTACTCGAATGAAATTAAAGAAAGTGTTAATTTTGAGTCTCACGATTTGGCCGTGCTAACCAGCCCGCTCAACGCCAAAGCATACTTTAAATTTCAGGAACCTCCCCTACCTTGTCTGGTCGCCATAGGACAAACAACAGCCACAGCAGTAAAAACTCTGCAAAACGTTGTCTGCTATGCCTCCCCGGACCCCTACCTGGATCGCGTTGCTGATTATACCCTCCAACTCCTACAAAAATTAAAAGTAGACGAATAAGCCAACCACCATGGCCAAAAAGAAAAAAAGTAAAAAAAAGAATACAAAACCTTCCTGGATTCAGGCGCTGATCATTCTATCGGTAGCTGTCTTTTTAGCCTATTCACCGGTTTGGGATGCGGACTTCGTATATTGGGACGACGATGTCAATGTATATGAGAATCCGGACATCCAATCACTGAGCGGTGAAAATATTAAGCGAATCTTTTCGCGTTCCATTATTGGAAATTACAATCCACTGCCTATACTTAGTTTTGCGGTTGAGCATGCCATTTTTGGTATGGATCCCTCCGCTATGCACATAACCAACCTCATACTTCACATTCTGAGCTGCTTGCTCGTCTTTTTTGTAAGCATGAGGCTAAAATTGTCCCACACAGCAGCTCTAATTGTAGCTCTACTTTTTGCCCTGCACCCCATGAGAGTAGAATCCGTAGCGTGGATTACCGAACGAAAAGATGTTCTTTTCGCAGTCTTTTTTTGGCTCTCCTTTCTCTTTTACCTCAAGTCTTATCAAAAGAAAAAGTTTTTCTACTATTCATTACTTTTATTCCCCCTCGCTTTGCTTTCTAAAATTCAGGCCGTTTCACTACCACTGGCCTTCCTATGCGCTGATTATTTGCTGAAGAAAAAATTCAGGCTGAGCTATATCATAGAAAAATGGCCTTTCTTTCTTTTATCGCTCATTACCGGACTGGCCGGGCTTTACTTCCTAAAAGGGGCCGGTTCTCTGAATCCTGGCGAAACACAAGAACTCTTTTCATGGTTTGAACGACCCCTTATCGGAGCCTACTCGTACATGGTCTATTTGTACAAAATAGTCATTCCCTATCCGATGTCTCCACTGTATCCATATCCCGACGGACTAAAAGCTATTCACTACTTGTTGGGCGTAGCCATTTTGCCGCTACTCGGTCTGCTCTATTGGCTTTGGAAGAAAAAATACAAAACCGCTGTTTTCGCCTTTGCTTTTTTTACCGTCAATGTCATTTTTGTTCTTCAGGTCGTAGGTGCTGGACAAGGCTTTATTGCAGATCGGTTCACCTACATCGGCTACTTTGGCTTTTTCTTTTGGGCGGGGAAATTTATTCAAAGTCAAAAGAATACAAAACTCGCCCTGGGGCTGAGTGCGGCCTTACTCCTCATATATGCCGGATGGACCTATCGACAATCGCAAATTTGGGAGAATAGCGAAACGATGTGGTCTCACGTTCTGCAATTTCACCCCAATTCGCCTCTGGCACTCGGAAATAGAGGAAACTTCTACAGGGATCAAGGACAGCCCGAAAAAGCTATGGCAGACTATTCAAAAGGCATACAGGCAGACCCCACTCGTCATGCCACATATAACAGCCGTGCAAAACTGTACTTTAATGAAGGAAAGCTTCAGCCCGCACTTCAGGATTACAATAAAGCCATTGAACATAATCCCGATCGAGGAGAATACTACGGAAATCGGGGCGCTACTTATGCCCGCCTCAATCAATTTAACCAAGCTATTCAGGATTTGAATACAGCCATTGAACTCGACCCCAATCACGCAGCCTCCTACCTGAATCGGGCTGCCGTGAACGACCGCCTGGGCCGTTACCAACTCGCCCGTGAAGACTTGAAATCTTATTTACAGTTCAAACCGAGCGATGCCGAAATCTGGTATAACTACAGCCTGACCTCCATGCGGCTAAACGACATGAATGAGGCCCTTACAGGCATTAATAATGCGCTCCAGCTCAATCCCAATAATGGAAATTACTACAAATTACGGGCGAAGGTGTACATTCAGCAAAACCAGTTTCAACAGGCCCGATCCGATGCTCAAACAGCCGCACAATACGGTCAGCCTTTAGAGCCCTCCTGGCAACAACGATTGCAATAAAGATTCGCCCGACTTTGCCTATATTTGTTCTTAGAAATAAAGCTTATGATCCAACAACTCTGGATTCAAAACTATGCTATTATTGAGGAGGTGGATATCCAGTTCTCGACCCAGCTTACGACAATAACAGGAGAAACAGGCGCTGGAAAGTCGATTATCATGGGAGCCCTGGGCCTTATTTTAGGCGAACGGGCCGACACCAAAGTCCTATACCACAAAGACCAAAAATGTATCGTAGAAGGTACCTTTCACATTGAATCCTACCAACTGAAGTCCTTTTTTGAGCAAAATGATCTCGACTACGACCCAGAATGTATTATTCGAAGAGAAATCAACCCCAGTGGAAAAAGCCGGGCCTTTATTAACGATACGCCAACTCGTCTTTCCGTACTCAAAAAGTTGAGCAATTTTGTCATTGATTTGCACAGGCAATTCGACACCTTAGATATTCACGAAATTTCATTTCAGTTCAAAACGCTGGATGCCCTGGCTGACCAACAAGAAGATGTAATCGATTACCAGTCGAAATTTCGTAAGTGGCAAAAGCTTCAACAAAAACTTGATCAGCTGCAGGAGCAACAACAGCAGCGCGCCCGGGAACGCGAGTTCTTGCAGTTTCAGCTCGATGAACTAAACGAACTCGACTACACAGCCGGCGAGTGGTTTGAGTTGGATCAGACGCTGCATACCTTGAGTCATGTCGAAGAGCTAAAAACTGCTTTCCACGCTACCGGCCAGTACATCTTAGAGTCGGAATCCAACGTGAGTGAAGTCCTGAGTGACCTGATTCAACAATACGAAAAAGCAGGCCCAGCCGCAGAATCCCTTTGGAAACGTCTCCAGGAAGTACAAATTGAATTAGAAGATATCGCAAGAGAAGCGGAGCAGGAAGCGGAAGGTGTGGAGTATGATCCCGCCGAACAAGAACGCGTCGAGAACCGGATGCAGGCCATATATCAATTACAGAAAAAACATCATCTCGAAGAGCCCGATGACCTCCAGGAACGTCGCGAGGAATTGGAAGGTCAGCTCAATCAATTGGAGTCTGAAGACGATCAACTCCAGGGATTGGCAACTGATATCCAAAAGGAAGAAAAGAATTTGCGTGCGCAGGCGCAAAAAATATCAAAAGCCCGGAAGGCTGTTATCCCCGACTTTCAAAAAAAGGTCGCCGAGCGGCTGCAAGCCGTCTCCATGCCCAATGCTATATTTAAAGTAGAGCTGCAATCAGAGGACGAATTACAGCCCGCAGGCATGGACCAGGTAGATTTTACCTTTTCAGCCAATAAAGGCGCACCTGCTGGAAGAATCAAAGATATTGCCTCCGGTGGAGAACTATCGCGCCTGGCCCTGGCTATAAAGTCCATTGTGGCTGCAGCTATTCCCCTCCCCACATTGATGTTTGACGAAATCGATGCGGGCGTTTCGGGCGATGTCGCTCTTAAAATGGGGCATATTCTCAAGTCCCTGTCCCGGGATCACCAGGTGATCGTAATCACTCACTCTCCCCAAATTTCTGCACAGGGAGATTTGCATTACTTCGTATATAAAGAAACCAACGAACAACGTACATTTACACGCGTCAAAGCCCTGGATGGAGACGATCGCGCCTATGCTATTGCTACCATGCTCAGCAGTGATCCGCCCTCCGAAGCTGCTTTGGCCAATGCCAACGAACTATTAGATCATAAAATATAACAAATTATGGGCCACGAACTGCTCAAAGGAAAACGCGGAATCATTTTTGGTGCTCTGGACGAAAAGTCCATCGCCTGGAAGGTAGCTGAACGCTGTGTAGAGGAAGGCGCAACCATCACACTCACTAATGCCCCGGTCGCCCTCCGCTTTGGCGGCATTCAAGACCTCGGGAAGAAACTTAATGCCGAAATCATCCCAGCTGATGCCACGAAAATGGAAGACCTGGAGAATCTTTTCACTCAGTCGCAGGAGATCCTCGGCGGTAAAATTGACTTTTTTCTACACGCCATCGGCATGTCCATCAATGTGCGCAAGAAAAAAGAATATACCGACCTCAACCATGATTGGATGCAAAAAAGTCTGGATATTTCAGCCATTTCATTCCATAAATGTATGCAGGTAGCCTACCAAAATGATTGTATGCAAGATTGGGGATCCATTCTTGCCCTGAGCTACATCGCAGCCCAACGCACCTTCCCCGATTACAGCGAAATGGCGGAATCAAAAGCCCTACTTGAGTCTTTCGCCCGCAGTTTTGGCTACCACTTTGGAGAGAAAAATAATGTGCGCGTCAACACCCTGTCCCAATCCCCCACCATGACCACGGCGGGCAGTGGCGTCAAAGGCTTCGACGACTTCTTCTCTTACGCTGAAAAAATGTCTCCGCTGGGAAATGCCACCGCAGAAGAATGCGCCGACTACTGCGTCTTCCTCTTTTCAGATTTGGCCAGGAAAATCACTATGCAAAACTTATTTCACGATGGCGGCTTTTCCTCCATGGGCGTACACCCCGAAGTGTTGGGATCCTAATTGAGGTCTTTTCCTCATATCTTTTTGGCGCTGCCCCCCTGCCCTGCTTGAAAAGCAGCGCAGGGGGTCGGGCTATGCGGGGGTTCCGTGCTCGAGATCGCCGTGGGCGATCCTCGGCACCCGATCGCTCTGCTTCCGGCCCCTACTATCCCTCAGCGGGGGGATCGGTCAAGAGGTAAGTAGAGCTGCGATATGCCCTTTGGGGCTTGGGCTTCAAAAGCTATTCCATTTTACCGACTCGTGACCTGGGAATGCTATAGAAGAGCACGAGCAGGGCAAATCTGTGTAATTAACCGATACTGGCAGATTTCAAGACAAAGAGAGGCGACACTCTGAATTATAAATTTCCTGATGGCCGCACCTACGGGCAATACTGCCTATTGCTATGAAACACCAAATGCATTACAAATACAATAATAGAACTTACCGTGCCCAAAATGAGAAAACTTTGAATCGGAGCGAACACCCATAATAACAGAGGGAAAAAAACTATAGACTGGAAATGAAAAATCTTATAACTAAGCGGGTCCCCATCACTCAAGCGACCTAACAAAATACTAGAGGCGATTAAATGAAAAATCGTTAGTGAAAGTGGAAGGAAATTCGCAGTATTTTCTTGCCATATATAAAATACGAGCTGAGCATAAATGATAAGACCTAGGAAAAGTATTTGATAATTAGAATATTCTATACCTGAATCCTCTTTAGAGAAAGCCCTTTTCATTCCCAGCAACTTCGCAAGCGGTCTATTATTTATATGTAAGGGATCATTGCGCTCATCATGTTCATCCACACCGAAAACGATTTCGACTTGGGGCGTTTTTGTTTGGTAGGTGCCAAATAGCTGATCCCAAACTATAAAGGTGCCGCCAAAGTTTTTATCCCGATAGGGCTCATTATGACCGTGATGAACTCTATGAGTAGCAGGTGTTACAAAAATATGTTCTGCCCAGGGTATGCGATTAAAGAGACTATTATGGTTAATAAACTGAACGGTATAATTCAGACTGGAGACTATAATAAAGACTTCTGGTGGAAATCCAATTACAGCCATAATGAAGAAAAAAGGAATGGAGGATAATGAAGAGTACCAAGAATTGCGAATACCTAATGATAAATTAAATTCTTTACCTTGGTGATGCACTTCATGAATGGCCCAAAACAGGGGGATCTTATGATGAGATAAGTGCTGCCAATAAAATAAGAAATCCCAAAAAACATAGGCCAGCAGAAATACCCATATAGGATCTACACTGCTGAACAAATGCAAACTCGAGTAGTCATAAATTAGAAAATATACAGCAACCTCCAGGGAGCGAAACAACCATAAAATGATATGACCAGAATTCAGGTTGGCGATTATCTCCTTATAATCAATATGGGTTTTTTGGACGTAGCCCTTGATAAGAATTTCTATGACCAGCATGCATAGCAATAACAAATTCGCAAGACCTAAATACATATTCTTATAATTTTAAAATTAGTCCACTGATTCCCAAACCTGAAGCAGTCCCTATCAACAAAATGGTATGTCCTGGTTGAATAATCCCTTTTTCTAGTGCCACTACGATAGCTAAAGGGATAGAGGCTGCAATACAGTTTCCATAATATCGTAAAATGTTTATAGTTTTTTCTTTTGTGCCGAAGAGATTATCTAAAATTTGGAGTCCTAATTTGCTGGCTTGATGGGGAACAATAGTGTCAATTTCATGCATACTTAAGGATGACTCCTCCAACAACTTTTCAATGAAAATTTTGAGTTTTGGAATAGTCGTTTTTAAAAGCTTTTTACCGTTCATTTGAAAACAATAATCATCCGGAGAATAAGGATAATCTTTGGGATGTTTAGCATTCCCACCTGCAGGAATAATGGTATCGAAACAAGCTTCAGAATAAGTTTCTTGCCGAGACATCAAAACCCCTTTGTCCTCAGTAGTGGCCTCGATAATAATAGTTGCTGCTGCATCCCCAAATAAAGTATTCGTGTGGGCACTCTCAGGGCTTAGCCCTTTAGAAGCTATTTCAGAACTGGAAATGAGTATCCGTTTATATCTCTTACACTCTATCATCATAGCAGCATAATCAAGTGCTGCAATAAAGCTGGTGCAAGCAGTATTAATATCTATGCATGGAATATGGTGCTCATTATTTGCATCCAGAGCTGCTTTTAATAAAGAGGAACGATTTGGCAATACGTGATCAAACGTAGCTGAAGCCGACAAAATACAATCAATACCTTCAAGTTCCATTGAAGCCTTCGACATGGCAATAAGAGACGCTTGAACTGCCAAATCAGTATTCGTTTCTTCTCTTGCCCGGTATCTTTGCTGCACACCTATTTGAGTATAAATGGAATCAGCAGACTGATCATATAATTTTGAAAAATAATCATTGCCAAGCAACTCCTTGGGGGTGGCTTTCCCATGCCCAATAATTTTAATGTGACTTTGAATTTTCATTATTAATACGTTTAAATTTTTTTAACTGATCCATATCAAAATCGGTGTGACTTACATTAACATCAAAAAGACCCGCATTTTCAAACAATTGCTGTAAGGCATTTTTGACCTTTTCCTCTATAGCAGGATTCTCATCTGTGCCGTCTATCGAGAAGCCTACCTTCCTGTCATCTAGTAAAGTCACCTGATAATTTAAAATGGACTCACTGACTTGTGTTATCGCACGCCTTATAAAATCTGGATAAATAAGGATCTCTTTTCCATTTTTAAAGAAAGTAAATATATCATCCTGGCGACCTTCAATCTTCTCGATGCAAGTAGAATGGTGGCCACAAGAACAGCTATCTGATTCTTGAATAATATCATCAAGTAAATAGCGTACTACAGGCTGGGACTTTCTCAGATAATCCGTAATAATTGGATTGAACCTCTTTTTTCCCTTATCAATATAGTTCTTCTCAATTTTTATAAAATCTTCATTAAAATGTAATTTACCATGTTTGCAGGTATAGGCTAGAAAACCTTCGGTACATTGATATACCTGATCCACAGTAGTTTTAAAAATGGATTCTAAATAGGCTTTTTGATCTTCTTCAAGCACTTCGGCTACGCAAATCACTTTTTTAAAATGACTTGACTCCTCACCATATTTCTGTGCAATTTTCACCAATACTGATGGAGGTCCTATTAATAAGTCTGCATTTAATTTTTTTAATTGTTCGACTAAAATATCTAAAGGCTCAATTAAATCGAAGAAATGGAAATCTAATAGTCTGGATGAGGTACTTTCATATAGCTTATTGTTTGCACGTAAAAAGAAGGCTACTTTCCGTTTTTTTAGGGAAAAGCCGATCACTCGATCCAATATTGCCCCAACCCACATCGCCCTTTCCACCGAATTCGTTAAAAATATTCCTCTGTTTCCGCTGGTTCCTGTAGAAAGGCCCACACTAATGTCGTCAATTTCAGAAGTAAACGTGCGGTCGCGTTCAGCCTGTACAGCAATTTCAAAGGCTTGATCTTTTTGAATTCCCGCTGTGTTGATTTCATTAAAATGCTCCATGAAATCTGACTTCTTTATGATTGGAAATTCACCTAGCGTCTTGTTAGAATAGGGCTTGTAAAAAGGCGAATTTCGAAGGTTTTTTCTCCAGCGTCTTTTAAGCCAAAACGCGACTCTGTTTTGTAAAACAGAGCGCTGAAATCGAAATAATAAAAAATAATATAGAACCCTTAATTTAAACATGGTACTCTTTTTTGATGCGTTCAATGGTTTGCTCGCAATGTGTCGGAATGATTTCGGACTGAGTATGTGTATGAATCTGGTGCAACTTTTGAAGATTATTTTTGTATTGGCTCCAGGAACTAAAGAATAATTTCACTCTGGGCGAAGGGAACCATAACTGTTTATAATTTTGCCATAACCAGGCCGCATCTGCTACCAGAAAAAAGCAATTCGCCTTGTATTTGATGCGCATACCCAATTGACCATCTGCATGTCCATCCAGCCTTTGCAATATGATGCTTTCATCATCAAATAAATCCCAGGTTTTTAAATTTTGGTATATATAGCAATCTGAGTCTTTCAGCAGTTTTAACCTTGATCTAAAATTTGCCGGAATCAGGTCTGGCAAGAATCCTTTCATTAAAGCACGAATGCCTTTTTTATTTTCTATCGACTGAAATGCAGAATCATGACAAATGAATTTCGCATTTGGGAAATCCTTAAGGCCACCAATATGATCTCCATGAAAATGAGAAATAATTACTGTACGGATATCCTTATGGCTGATTCCTTTTTGAGCGAGTTGGTGTTTAATGGCCTCCTCAGGTTTAAAATAGACAGGAGTTATCATAGGATATATGGAATAAGGAAGTCTTTTACTCGCTCGAAAAAAATGGCCGGCATAGCCCGTATCAAAAAGAATTAGCCCGTTCTTGTCATGCTCGAGAAGGGACACCGAAGCTGGAAATCTTATGGTTTTGCTCTCTGCCTTATGCAGCGCAATAGATTGATTGGAGGTGCAATAGCCCGCCTTTAGTATTTCAAAGTGTCTGATTCCCATGACTATTGGATTTATACCAGTTGATAAATTCACCCAATGCTTCCTCTATAGTTTGCCTTGGCTCATAATTCAGCTCTTTTCGCGCTTCTTCAATATTAAAGCTAAATGAATAGGATAAGGTACCAACACTATATTTCGTGAGGACGGGCTCTGTTTCTGGCTTAAACCATCGATGGTAAAGCTCTATACCATGCCCAATAGCTAAGCCAAGGTTTCGATTCACTTTTTTCCTTACCCGCGGATAGCCTAGTTGTTCTAAGGTGTCATTAATATAAGGCCATAATGGAATAGCTCTTCCGTTGCTAATATTGTATGCTTTATTGGGCAGTGGGGTAGATTGTAACGCTAGTTTACAAATCAATTTTACCAGATTATCGAGCGGAGTAAGATCTACGAGGTTTAAACCATCTCCAAAAATTTTTAGACGTCCGGCAGCAGCAGCCTTAATAAGCCGTGGCATTATCACCCTATCTCGAGCCCCTATAATAGCCCGAGGCCGCAATATTGCATAGTTAAGAGAGGATTCTTTAAGCCTTTGCTCTGCGATATACTTCGTTTTAGCATAAGAATTGACAAATGATGAAGGACCCTCTTGATCGTTAGGGATATTTATTTGGTCAGAATAGTCAAAAAAGATGCTCGGACTTGATATATAGATGAATTTCTTTACTTTTTTTGCTTCAGCAAATGAAATGAGGTTTTCTTGACTGAGTACATTTGCTTTGTGAAAAGAACGATAGGTACCCCAGGGTGAGGATTTACTGGCGCAATTAATTATGATATCTATATGCTCATCTTTTAATTGATGAAATGTGGCTTTAGAAGAAAGGTCGCCTGTGAAGAGCTGACCATACTTTGATATGTTAGAGTCTGTGAAGGTTCTCCCATTTAAAATAAGGTTTTGGCTCTTAAGCTGTTTGCTACGTGCAATAGCGCCACCTAAAAAACCACTTGCACCGGTAATCAATATTCTATTCATCGACTTCTATCTTACTAATTGATTTATACATTCAATATTAGCTATAATATCAAACGAATATGTAGCAAATTTGGCGAAAGACACATATAATTTAATTTAATATCAATACGAGTCTTAATCTCCAGGCCCATGTAACCCTCAGATGGCCTTTCCTATACTCATGTCATAGGGTTCGTGTTTTTATCAAATCAAAAATTAAACAAAGGCCTTTCATATATCCAGATTACCAAAATTTCTAGGAAATAAGGGTATTCAGACCATGCCGAACGCTGCAGAAGAAAAGGGACTCCAGATAAATATGTAGCTCAGAATGCGTGGGAAGATTGCAGGACACTGAGCAGACCGTAAAATTCCACTGGACTATCCCTCAGCGGGGGATCACTGCCCCCCTATTCCCTCATCGCTCTGTACGTTCCAGGCCTCGGGCCATAAATCGCTATTTCTCCCGGCAGGGATAGAAGCGATAGGGACAGGTCGCACAGGCGTCCATCCTAAAGGATGCAGCCGTAGATCGAGGAGGCGACCGCAAGGAAGCCCCCCGCAGACGTACGGATGCCGCCTGTGCGATCTGGCACTACAAGCGGATAGCCCGACCGCGAGGCCCCGCAGGCGGCCTCGCGGTGCCGGCATGATTCAAACCAAAAATAATATCCTGCCACTCTCAATCATCATAATTTGATCTGGGTATGGATGTGGGTACCTACTTTCAGCTCATTGGGTCTTCTTTTCCCTTGTATAAAATCGTACTTTTACCCCTTTATAAAACGAAGAGCTTATTCCTTGAGACGCTATTCACATATAGAATATTTATTTATGGGACTCGGTGCGCGCTGTGCCTTGCTATGGGTGTTTTTGTGCCTGAGCGGCCTTTATGTGCAAGGTCAGGTGCCGGACAGACCTGCAGACCCCGATGACGATAATCAGCCGGCGGTGGACTCTTTGGATGAGCGCAGACCTGAACCGGAAGATCCCTTTCGCTTTGATCCCGGAAATCAGATTCGCGTTTTTTATCCGGGTACAGACCGACCGGATTACACCTTTATCGATACGGTTTTTGGCCCCGAATTTTTACAATATGATCCGGCGCGACGAAATGTGGATATCGGACATCTACATGGGGGGTATGTGGGTAGTGCTATTTTTCCAACCTATTTTAATTATCAGCGTGAAATGGGATTTGAGGTAGGGCATCGAGCCTATGATCTCTATAAACTCAATTTGGACACTCTTCCCTATTATGAGTCCGATGTGGCTTATTCGGATGTGATGTATGCGCAAGGAGCATCTCAGGTCGAAACGCAAACGGAAGCCAACTTTGGCACGCAATTCAAGAACCAGTACATCTCTGTGAATTATCGACGGATTAATAATACAGGACCGTTCAATAACCAGCGCGCGGTCCATACGGCGCTATCCATGGGCTATTTGTACCAAACGGGAAAGTCGACCTTAAACGTAAAATTTGGATCGAATGTGATTCAAGACCGATTTAACAATGGAATTCAAACGGACACTTTATTTGGAGATGGCCTGGCTGCCATTGGTTCAAATATCCCAGTCATTTCCCAGGAAACTCAGGGGCGTCATCAGGAACGTCGATATATGATTACCTATGATCGTGCGGTTTCGAATTGGGCCTTTATGGATCGGTGGCAGGCGGAAGCTGAGTTGGATAATTCGTATATAAAAGTGTTTGACGAGGCCCCAGACTCGGCATTCTATTCTCCGTTTTATATTGATGACCGCGGTTTGAGGCAATTCATTAGCTGGTCAAAATGGAAGGGACGATTTCAGTTTTCGAAGCAATCGAGCGGTCTCCTTCGATACACTGCAGGTCTGCGAGCGCATCGCGTCAGAGTAGAGCAAGAGCCGATAGAAACATCCTTTTGGGAGTGGGGAGCCTACGGACGACTTCAGCTCGAACTATCTGAAAAACTGAATCTGCTGGCTAAAACCGAATTAGGAGCTCAGGATAACCGCCCGGAATATTTTATTGAAGGTAGACTAAAAGCGGGTGGAGAGCTCCTTTCGCTGTCAGCACTTTACTCTTCATCATCCCTGGTTCCAGATCTGGTCGAACAACAAATGTATTTGAGAAATGAATTGCTCTACGGCGGCTCCATTTCGAATGTCTTTCACAACCAGCTGGGTGGAGACATTGCCTCTGAGAAACTGGGGATAAGCGCAGAGCTGTATTTTCACAATATTGAAAATTTTAGATTTTGGCGACAGGGAGATATAGCACCCAGGCGGACGAATTTGAGCCTTCTACAGTTTAAAGTGAAGCAAAATTGGGCATGGAGAGGACTGGTAAATGAGAACGTCTTTGCCTATCAGATTACGGATTCCGACTTATTGCCTGTGCCTGAGTGGCAAGGGCGGCATAACCTATTTATTGATACTCGAATTTTAGGGCAAACTTTACATATCCGAACGGGCCTGGAGTTGCGATACTACCTCAACTACACTGCGCCTCAATTTCAGCCTTTTTACGGCAGCTTCTTTGTTGTGAACGATGCCCCTTTTGATAGTTTCCCCTTTCTGCTTGACTACTTTTTTGCGTTTGATGTTCAAAGTTTTCATGTACTTCTTCGCCTTGAAAACCTCAATAGTTTTATCAACCCCACGCGGTTTTATACCTTGTACCGCCATCCTTCAAACTCCTTTGGATTTCGTCTGGCTTTACGATGGCGCATTCCCGGATAGAGAACAGCAGGATTTCTGTTTGGCAAAGTATGAGGGTAAAAAAGGGTAACCGAGTCGGTTAAAGTTCATAATTCGGCTCTAGTGCATGGGTCTGGTCATCCTCATAGAACTTCTTAATGATGGCGACAGCTTCTTCGGCATCATCTGTCAATGAAAACAAATCCAGATCTTTCGCATTCACATTAGCTTGCGTTTCCAACATTTGGGTTTTGATCCAATCAATAAGACCCGACCAGTAGGATTTTCCCATTAAAACGACGGGAACACTTGTAATTTTTTTCGTCTGAATAAGAGTAAGCACTTCAAACAATTCGTCCATGGTGCCAAATCCGCCAGGCAGAACGATAAAACCCTGAGCATACTTAACAAACATGACCTTGCGAACAAAAAAGTATTTGTGATTCAGAACTTTATCGGGGTCAATAAAGTCGTTATTTGACTGCTCAAAAGGTAAATTAATGTTGAGGCCCACGCTCATGCCATTATTTTGAAAAGCACCTTTATTTCCAGCTTCCATTATTCCAGGTCCCCCCCCGGTAATTACACCAAATCCTTCATCCGTTAAAATTCTAGCGACCTCAGAAGCCCATTGATAGTATTTCTGGTCGGGCATGGTTCGCGCAGAACCAAAAATAGAAATGCAAGGGCCCAATTTGTTCAGAGAATCAAATCCATCGACAAATTCTGAAATAACCTTAAACATCGTCCAGGAATTTTCAGCCTTAAACTGATTCCACTTTCGTTGTTGCTTCGCTTGTGATTTTTCCATTCTCTATACCTCGTCTTAAACAAATAAACTTACTTTCGTAGAGTTTTTAACAGCCGCGCAAGTTACAAAATTATTAATTAGAGGATTTAAAGTCTTTATATTCTTTTTTCATGTAATCCTGCACCTCATCGAAAGAATCAAACTCTGAGAATAACTCTTTAAAGCGCGAGCAAGGTGCTGATTGGGGGTAAACATATGCTCTGACATCCTCAATGGAGATCGACTTGCCGCTTAAAATGATTAATCGCTCAACCACGTTCCGCAATTCGCGAATATTACCCGTCCACTCGAGTTCTTTCAAAGCATCTATTGATGTTTTTGAAAATCGTTTTTTATTCACACCATATTCCTTGCAGATGGCGGTGTTGAAATGTTCAATCAGATCGGGTATGTCCTCGGCTCGATCTTTCAAGTTGGGTACATGAGCCAAAATCACAGCCAGACGGTGATAAAGGTCTTCTCGAAAATTTCCGTTCCTAATTTCCTCTTGAAGATCTTTGTTGGTGGCCGCAATCACGCGGACATCTACTTGAATCTCTTTATCGCCGCCTACACGCGAAATGCACTTTTCCTGAAGTGCACGCAAGACTTTAGCTTGTGCAGACAGACTCATATCTCCGACCTCATCTAAAAACAGGGTGCCGCCATTGGCTTGCTCAAACTTCCCAATACGCTGTTTGACTGCCGAAGTAAAGGCCCCCTTTTCATGACCAAACAATTCACTTTCAATCAATTCAGCAGGTATCGCCGCACAATTCACTTCCACTAATGGCTTTTTATTCCGTTGAGATTTGGCATGAATCCATCGAGCAACGAGCTCCTTCCCTGTTCCATTATTACCCGTGATTAACACTCTGGCATCGGTAGGAGCCACTCGATCTATATTGTTTTTGATTTCTAAAATCGCTTCTGAACTCCCAATCATATCCGGCGCATCGGTCTTACTTACCTTCTGTTTCAAATTTTTAGTCTCAGTGACCAGATTTGTTTTTTCGAGGGCATTGCGCACAGTGATCAGCAACCGATTCAAGTCTGGCGGTTTAGATATAAAATCAAAAGCACCTTTTTTCACCGCCTCTACCGCTGTATCAATAGAGCCGTGACCGGAGATCATGATAACTGCTGTATCGGGCGAAATGATCTGAACCCGATCCAAGGCTTCAATGCCATCCATTTTAGGCATTTTTATATCTAAAATGATAAGGTCGTACTTGCGCTGCTTTACCTTAACGACGCACTCCATACCATCGGCAGCTTCGTCTACCGAATAATCCTGGAATTCAAGCACCTCTCTCAAGGCAGAACGAATACTTTTCTCATCGTCAACGATGAGAATGCTTGCTTTTGATTTTGATTGAGCCATAACTGTACACTACTTATTTACAGTCACAATTATATGACATTTTTTTATAATATGAAAGGAAGAGACGAACTTATTTACACCTTTTATGGTCCAAAAGAAACTGAGAGTTGGCTTTCGGGACAGAAAAATACGGTTCAAAAAGGAGACTAAATGGGGCTAGATTTAGGCTTTACGACGAACAAAGTCACTCCAAAGACTCTGTTGGTAAGTATAAAAAAAGTATTGTCTCCGGGCGATGAAATTCTGTCTGTCGGTCGGTGTTACCACTTCCCCGCGATCCGAAAGAGGTTTTTTCCAGCTGGGGAACCAGGAATCACCTCTAAAAACAACGCTTAGAGCTTTTTGCAAACCCTTACGACCTGATATCAGAAGGGAAATGGGAAACAATAAAAGAATGAACAAACTAAAAGCAAATTCGTGTCGACTTCTTTTCCTCTTCAGAGGCTCCCAGCGTTTTTCCTCCAGATAAGCTTTCGTAATCAAGATTGCTGATTCGTTTTTCGATCGACTTGTAATTAAACAATCTAAGTCGGCGGATAAAATCCGATTAATCTTTTCATTCCCATAAGTAATTATGGATTTGACAATATCGGACCATGAGAGAAAGGAGGGATCTAAAATAAATTCGCTATCCGGCACCTGAGAGGTTTGGGTATCTTTAACTGAATTCATACGGACCAATTCCTGAATCCGATTATGCCCAGGTAATTGATCTAATAATTCTTTGACTTTTGAAAGAGAGCTTTCACTCACTAAAGCTACAGCATAGTGATTATTCTGTAAGCGAGGTAAAAAAACAGGCTTAGGTTGAGAAAGCAGCTGTATAAAAAAGTAAAGCAGTCCCAAGATAACAGAAACGGGCCATAATGGAGAATTGCTGGCTAATATCATGGGAATAAGAATGACAGTTGACCCGCCCCAGGACGCAAGTTGAGTCCACCAATTCCAACGATCGTCTTTCATCCCTAAAAATCGACTTATACCCGCAAAAAGAACAGGTGGAATAAAAAACCGATAATCGAGATAGAGCTCGCTATGAGTGATGAAATGACCTAAAAAAAGGCCCAGTAAAATAAATAAAAAGTGCCCAATAAAAGACCTATGGTTTCGCACCTTTTGGTAAACAATGGCAAGACCGGCTCTTGCATAAATAGCGCCTTGAATAAAAAGGCTCATAAGGGCTAAAATATGCCGATTATAGTGCTTACCGGTATAGATACTCATAGCACTGTAAAAGGTCTTAATATATTGGAGAGACCGCTTAGATGTGCTTTCCCCCTTAAAGTGAATAATGGAACTTGAAGCGAGATAATAATTTTGAAACCCATTTTCTCGAAGTCGAAAACACAAGTCGATATCCTCACCATACATGAAAAAATCCTCATCGAGGCCTCCCAGCTCGATATACCTGTCTCGCCTTAGCATCATGAAGGCGCCCGTTAAAACATCTACCTTTTGATCAACATCAGAAGATTTATGACCTAAGTAATAGTAGTTAAATAACTTCGAGTTTGGGAACAACTCGTTCAATCCCGTAATCTTACAAAAGGAAGTCCATGGACTGGGAAACCCACGCTTGGACTCTGGCAGATACTTTCCCTGCCCATCATACATGCGCAAACCCACAGCCCCTACCTGTTCTCTGGCGCTAAGGAAATTATAACAAGATTGTAAGCTATCGGACTGGACAATGGTATCTGGGTTTAAAAGTAAAATACAATCACCTTTAGCCCGTTTTGCCGCAAAATTGTTGGCTTTGGCAAAACCCAGGTTTTCATTCAAGTTAAAGATTCGGACTGTGGGATAATTGTTTTTCACCCACTCCACAGAATCATCTGTCGATCCATTATCAACTACAATGATTTCATACTCGAAATTGCAATCAGACTCTAATACAGAGGCTATGGCCTGATCTAAAAAGAATCTCACATTATAACTCACGATAATTACAGACAACTGCATGCTTATAAATTGTCATTGGTCTTGTAGGGAAGTCTACCCACAATGGATCTACCCAATGTGATTTCATCCGCGTATTCCAAATCCCCTCCAAACGAAATTCCCCTTGCGATAATAGATATTTTCACATCTTTCTGAGCCAGTCTCTGAGAGATGTAATAGGTAGTAGTCTCTCCTTCGATTGAGGGGCTAATCGCCATAATGATTTCTTCAACCTCCTCTTTGTCAACTCGATCCAACAGGGAGTTAATATGAATATCCTCCGGGCCTACCCCATCAATTGGGGAAATCACTCCTCCTAAAACATGATATCTACCACTAAATTGCTGCGTATCCTCGATGGCCATAACATCCCGAGCCGATTCCACGACACATAAGGTGTGACTGCGTCTGGCGGGATCCCGACAAATAGCACAAACATCCTCATCCGAAAAATTATGGCAACGTCGACATTCTTTTAGATGTTCGCTCATGCGATTTATAGCTTGTGAGAAGGCCTGGGATTTTTCCTTACCCTTTGCAGCCAAATGCAGAGCCATGCGAAGCGCATTCTTTTTACCGATTCCGGGCAGGGAAGCAAAAGCCTCTACAGCTTCCTCTAAAGATTTTGAAGAAAATTTCATATCGGTAAATATACAATATTAGATAGGATCAGCACAGTTGATGCCCCCTTCAAGTTTGTAAATCTAAAGTCATGTCAGAAAACATAGAAGGTAAAAATAAGCCATCCGTGAGCACCTGTAGACAATCTCGACTTCTTTCTATGGACAATACCTGTAATTTGCTTATTTTGGCGATTCAAAAATATATGATATGGCTGAAATAATACGCATGCCCCGCATGAGTGATACAATGGAAGAAGGTAATATAGTAGAATGGCTAAAAGAAGAAGGTGACGAAGTCGAACCGGGGGATATTTTGGCTGAGGTGGAGACGGATAAAGCGACCATGGAGCTAGAAAGTTACCACGAGGGCGTTTTACTTCATATTGGTGTTAAGGAAGGAGCCGTTCCCGTCAATGCCGTGATTGCTGTTATTGGTGAGGAGGGTGAGGACTATAAGTCTCAGCTGAAGGAAGCTAAAAGTGAATCTCAGGAAGGTAGCGAGGATACAAAGGAAGAAGCGGGTAGTAACAAAGAGAAAGACAAAAGTGATGAATCCTCTTCTCAGAATCAGAAAGACTCGGACTCCGAAGCACCTGGCGACAATGAGCCCTCGACCAGCTCAACTGATGATACTAAGCGCATAAAAGCATCGCCTTTAGCTAAAAAAATGGCCGATGAAAATGACCTGCCATTGAAGGATATACAAGGGTCAGGTGATCAGGGCCGAATTGTAAAAAGGGATATTGAATCTTACTTAGAAAAATCCAAAGCGCAGCCTTCTCGAGCCACTTCACCGGTATCTGAAATGACTTCGGCTGAAGCAGAGGAGATGCCTATTTCTCAGATGAGAAAGACAATTGCTCGAAGACTCAGTGAGAGTAAATTTTCAGCACCTCACTTTTATTTAACGTCTACCATTGATATGGATGCTTCCATAGCTGCCCGATCTAAAATCAATGAAATGGCTGATACAAAAGTGTCATTTAATGACCTGGTTGTAAAAGCAGCAGCTATGGCTCTTAGAAAACACTCTATGGTCAATGCGTCCTGGATGGAAGATAAGATTGTAAAACATGCCGAAATCAATGTAGGGGTTGCTGTGGCCGTCGATGAAGGACTTTTAGTTCCAGTCATTCGTAACACAGACCTAAAGTCACTCACTCAAATCAATGAAGAGGTCAAAGAGAAAGCGGGAAGAGCCCGTGAGCGAAAGCTTTCGACCGAAGAGATGTCAGGAAACACCTTTACAATATCCAATCTGGGTATGTTTGATATCGATGAATTTACAGCTATCATAAATCCCCCGGATGCATGCATTTTAGCCGTAGGCTCAATTCAAGAATTGCCTGTTGTAAAAGACGGCGCTATTCAGGTGGGGCACCAAATGAAAGTTACGCTCTCCTGCGATCATCGAATTGTAGATGGAGTAACAGGGGCCAAATTTTTACAAACATTTAAAGCACTACTGGAAGAGCCGTTACGAATGATTGTATAACACACCAGTGCAATTGAACTTAAAAAAGCCTATGAATTTTCATAGGCTTTTTTTTATCTCATATGTAACAAGACGTTAATTGGTCTTTTGCAAAGCAATATCGATAGCCTTTTGGAATAACATTTTAGCAGACTTCGGCTCAGCTGAATGTATTTCTTGCAAGCCTGTGCGAATCGTTTCAGAAACATCTGAAAAGATATTCTGATCTGTGATTTCAATGTCATTTTCCATCAAAAAGGCAAAAGTCCGAGCCATACCACAATTTGCGATAAAGTCAGGAATTAAACTGATATTATCATCTACCCACTTTGCAGTTGGTCCAAAGAATATTTCATCATCAACGAAAGGAACATTTGCCCCGCAACTCATAACCTCAAGCCCACCAGAAATGAGACGCTCCATTTGATCTCGGGTTAAAATCTTTGAGGCCGCTCCAGGTATAAAAATATCAGCTGGCACATCCCAAATTTTTTCATTCATTTCATCAAAGGGGATCGCGTCTGAACTCTGCAATTTATTACCATCTTTATTGACAAATAGGGATTCAATTTCATCAGCAGAAAATCCATTTTCATTCAACAAACCGCCCTCCCGGTCAATAATCCCAACAATTTTAGTTCCGTTCCTGGCCAAATAGTAAGCAGCGGCTGAAGCGACATTCCCCCAACCCTGAATAATAGCGCGTTTTCCTGTCAAGTCCTCATTCTCGAATAAGTCATAGTGATGTTTCACTGCTTCAGCAACACCCCAACCTGTAATCATATCTGCAACCGCGTACTTATTGCCAAGCGGCGCAAATGCTTTATCTTCAATAACTTTGGCCACTCCAAAACGAAGCTGCCCTAGCATTCTCACTTTTTCTCCTTTACCCGCTTTTAGATGCCCGTTGACAATCCCCTCTTGCGGATGCCATAAACCCAAATCCTCTGTCAAAGGAATAACATCTTTTAGTTCATCAACATTTAAGTCACCCCCTGTACCGTAATAGTTTTTTAATAGTGGAAAAACGGCCTTATACCATCTTCCGAGCACCTCATTTCTTCGGGGGTCTGCCGGGTCAAAATCAATCCCGGACTTTGCCCCTCCAATGGGTGGGCCACTTACTGAAAATTTCACCTCCATAACCTTAGCCAATGAAACAACCTCTTCCTTACTAAGACCTTTCCGCATGCGGGTTCCTCCACCCGCTGCCCCGTTTTTCAAGGAATTGATGACGACCCAGCCCCGTGCAGAGGTTTCTGTATCGTGCCATTCGAATACGATTTGAGGAGGCTCATTAATATATTCTTTCAGAGTCATTTGTATGTTTTTTAGTTGTTACGAATTATTATTTATCTTTATATGTATTTTCGATTTGCTTTTGCGCTAAAATAGTGTTTTCATGAAGGATTCAGCACCGATATCCCAAGAACTTTTACAACTTAAAAAAGAAAGTCTCACAGATAGCATTGGTCGTCGAGTGATATTTTATGGTGATGAAATAGATTTGGAAAAACCAACCGTTTATTTGCGTTGTCCAATCCCCTCGTATGAAAAGGTAATCCTTCATTTATTCTCCAGTGCGGATCATTTCCAATCCATACAAATTGTATATCTGGATGATCAAAGATACCCAAACCTACCCTCAGAGGTCATCAATAATTGCATTCAGCGACCGAATCACACCTGTATACAGATAGTAGACCAAATAGAGGCTTCCTTACCCCCCAAACTGGCAGCCTATGAGGATTTGGAAGAACCATTTAATACGATTCACATTACGGATGGAAGCCAGAATTTTTTCTCTAATTTTCAGCAATTTGGCAAAAACGGAACTTCTATTTACGCAACAGACTATGTGGAAATGGGGTGCCAAATGCACCTTATGCCTAAATCCCGAATAAATGAGCTGGACCAAAACCATTTTGAGCACTATCGCCTCGGCGCGATCAAAAATGAGCGAAATGATTGGGAACCTCTACTGCGCAATCACCATATTTGCTTATTCGATGCCAATGTTGTAAAAAAAGCAGAGCTGCCCGCAAAGGAAAATGCTAATCCGTCTGGTTTTAGTTCTGAAGAGGCCATTCAACTGCTTCGCTATGCTATGGTTTCTCCTAAAATGAGTTTCGTAACCATCTACCACATAAAATCAAATGAGAGCTTAGATGAGACAACTTCCATTTGGACTTCTCAAGCCATTTGGTACGGAATCCACGGTGCTGAAAACAGAGCCTATGAGAAACCATTTAACAATGAGAATTTAGTCGAATTCCTGATTGACACCCAAATCTTAGATTATCCACTATCATTTGTAAAAAGCAAGAAAACACGACGATGGTGGGTTAAAATACCAACTCGAACCTCGAATTATCAGGATTACCTTTACTTACCTTGCACAGAGTCTGACTATCAGCAAAGTCGAGAAAACCGATTGCCAAATCGTATCGTTCGTGCCATTGCCCGAGCGCAGCATTGAAAAGATACCCTTAACTCTAGTCTAGTAGTTTCTCCAACTTCACCGATCGAGATCCTTTGAGGAAAATATAGGAATTCCGCCACTCTCGCTTAACCCATTCCAATTTCAGATCCTCCACATTGAGAAATTTTTGAAAATGATCTGATGTTTTTGTTGCCATAAAGTGTTCTCCAACCAGAAACACTTCAGTAACACCAGAAAGCTGCTCTACGTAATCAACTACATCTTGATGCGCTTTTTCAGAATACTCACCCAATTCTAACATATCCCCAATAACCAACACTTTATTCTTAGGACGAGATGCATTAAAAGACTGCAAACTGGCTTTCATACTTGTAGGGTTCGCATTGTAGGCATCTAAATAGTATTCATTCGTGCCGAGCTTTCTAAGCTCAGAACGATTAGAAATAGGTATATAGGTTCGAATTGCAGCTTTCATTTCCTGAATGGGTACGTCAAAGTAATAACCTACAGCTACAGCTGACAGAATGTTTCGGAAATTGTAAAGCCCCTGCAAACTTGAAGAAAAAAGGACGCTATTATGATCTTTTTTCGTCACTTCAAACATAATTTCACTTTCGGATTGCAGCAAATGTGCATGAAAGTGATTTGGGGTTTCAACAGGCAAGTCTGATTCGCCATAAAGAACGGGTTTTGACACTTCACGGTTTCTTGCCATTTGCTGCAAATGGCTTTCATCTGCACAAATGAAAACTTGTTTGCCATTATTAGAAATATAAGAAAACAGTTCTCCCTTCCCCTGCCGCACCCCCTCTTCTCCGCCGAAAGTTTCTAAATGAGCTTGACCCACATTAGTAATCAAACCATAATCGGGCCTTGCGATTTGACAATAAGAAGCTATATCTCCAATCCTGGAAGCCCCCATTTCAACGATGACAAATTCAGTATGAACATCAGTCTGCAAAAGCATTAAGGGAATACCAATATGATTATTATAATTTCCAGGAGTAGCAGATACGGTGTACTTCCGCTCCAACACTCGAGCCATTAACTCCTTGGTCGTCGTTTTTCCATTAGATCCGGTGATTGCAATTACGGTCCCTTGAAATTGGCTCCTGTGATACGCTGCTAATTCCTGAAGGGTATCTAGGGCATTTGCAACATGGATATAACGTGAATCATCCGGATCCACCACCGAAAGATCATCAACCACAGCGTATGCGGCACCCTTTTCTAAAGCAGCCTTAGCAAAAGTATTTCCGTCATACCTTTCCCCTCGAATACTAAAGTAAATTGCGCCCTTTAAATTGTCACGAGTGTCTTTACTGACTTTGGGGTGAGCCAGATATAGCTTGTATAATTCGCGAATTGTCATTTCAGAATATCATGTAATAAAAAAGGACCTGATTTCTCAGATCCTTTTTGTAGAAAATAAAATATTATCGGCCCCTATCTACTTTTCTCACTCGAGATTTAAATTGATTACCCGCTGTTCCTCCATTGGTATTCGATCCCAATCTGTTCATAGCACAGCGGAACCCAATAGTGCTTGAAGACTTGTCTTCATGCCAAAATCTACGCGTTCCCGGCGATAGCCAGTATAGGCGATCTGCCCAAGAGCCTCCTTTGATGACTCGAGAGCTATCACTGATCAGGGTATTATTCCCTGTATCATAAACAACCTCTTCACTATCACCATCTCTAAAATCTTTCAAATTGGCTTTTCTGTAGTTTCTTCTATTCTTAAGATCCTCCTCACTTTGCTGCTCGCGGGGAATGCGGCCTAAAGAGTCTTTCTCTACCAAATTACCTTCTTCATCACGAACACGCACTGTAAAGTCGTTTCCGCGAAAAGGGTTCAAATCATGCTTTTCAGCATCTCGAATGGTTTCGGCTGTTAATGGTCGGTAAACATCTGATACCCACTCACTAACGTTTCCAGCCATATTAAACAATCCAAAATCATTGGGATAAAAAGATCTGACTGGTGCTGGTATTGCAGCATTATCATTCAAATTGCCAGCAGTTCCCATGTAATCTCCACCATCTCTTTTAAAGTTAGCTAACATTTTACCTTGATAGCGATCACGCACCTGATATCGTGCTGTATATCCATCCCATGGGAAAAACCGGCGATCAGTAATATTTTCTGAATCTTCGACTTTATGATTCCCAACCAGAGCCAATGCGGCATACTCCCATTCCGCTTCTGTAGGTAATCGATATTCCGGCAGGAGAATACCATCAGTTTTTCTTACTTTTCGTTCCCCTCCAGTTCGAACATCTTCTAAATTAGCTCGAACATTTCCTTCATACTGATCAGCATAATAGGCCTCGGTAGTAAAGAAATCAGAACTATCTCCGCCAGCTTCACCCGGAGGATTTAGAATTCCTTTCTCAATCATAATGGTTTCATTCACCCGGTCTGATCTCCACTTACAGAATGACTCAGCTTGATGCCAACTCACTCCAACTACCGGATAATCATTATATGCGGGGAAACGGAAATAATTGTAAACTAAAGGATCATTAAATGACAATTCTTCTCTCCAAACAAGGGAGTCAGGTAGAGCGTCAAAATACACTTCCGGATATTTATCTATAAAATGACGCTTTGTCCACTGCGTATAGAACCGATAATCCATATTAGGAACTTCGGTTTGATCAATATAGAATGAAGAAACTGTTACTCGACGGGGCTGATTGTCCCATTCGTAAGTAACATCCTCTTGAACAGTACCCATGGCAAATGTTCCACCGGGTATAAGTACCAGGTTTGGACCTGTTTCTTGTTCTTCAAAATCAGGTTTTTCATATCCACCCCATTCGGCGTCATTGTATTTCCATCCGGTGGTCATCGACCTCTCAGATTTTTTACAGCTCGACCAAAGGAGCAGAGAACTTAGGGCTACAAATAATGTGATTCGGGTTAATTTCATGCTTCCAACACTTTTAGGGACTCCAAATATAGCAATTCATTTTTTACTACAAAATCAAATCTATAACGGGCTTACAAAAATAAGATTGTCAGACCTACTATGTATTTACCGAAAAAGACCAAAACAGTCATTATAATCTACTTGTTTCTTCCTTTCCATGCGATACTGTATTCCTATTTCATGCGCGCCGCCAACACTAATTCCCAGATCTGAAACTGTGTAATCAAAAGAATATCCAATCCTGAGATTTCCTGTTCGAAATCCCACTGAAAAAATAATGGCATCGGGAATATTTCCAGAATGTCTGTAAGCGATTCCACCAAAAACGGCGCTAATTCCTGCGTGAAGGCCTAAGTTTAATTGACTAAAGCCCGCCTGCCGGGTGTATATGAAGTTGGGTGATAAAAACCCATCTCCGGCTCGATAATTCACTCCAGATGCCGAAAACTGTGCCCCACCATGAAGGGTCCACCTCAGTGGCAAGCCGGATTGAAGAGGGTTGGAATCACCATAAAAATTATTTCGAGGTGAATTCATGTGATGTAAAACCACCCCCCCATAATACGTCGGTGAATAAATGGCTAGTCCAAAAGAAATGTCCGGGTAAATAACAGAAAGAGATTCCGGCGGGACTTCAGAACTTGGAATAGTACCTCCACCGGGGGTTACGGACCCAAAGTCAGGATCTAACTGATCAAAAAATATAAGCTTCTCCCAATCCAGGTTATTTTGAACGAATGAAACTTCGAGCCCTCCTTTTAGATAGGAGTTTTGATTTATTCGAGCCTTATAGCTGTATTGTAAGCCTATCTTATTTGTGGTCAGAATACCATCTCCTGCATTGTCGGCCATAGCTATAAAACCAAAACCGCTATTATATTTCTCAAAGAATTGATCGTAAGAAGCGGCATATGTGGTATACGCATTGGGCATATTAGGCCACTGATTTCGATAATTAAGCGAAAAATTCGGACCGTGAGAGTTACCTACAAATGCAGGGTTCAATTGCGTGGGCGCTAAATAGAATTGACTAAAAACAGGATCCTGTCCATGTAATGTTACTGTTAAACCCATGAACAAAATAAGGCACACTGTTATTAAGGGAAACAGCGAAATTCGTATCTTAAGGGCTTCAAGTTTATGCAATGTCCACAGTGTTTAGATATCTAAGATGAAAAAAAACAGGTAGAGTTCTGTAATTTTATAAAATATTTAACGTTTTGACATCAAATATCGTTTAAAAAGGTAAAGGACCTTCTGAAATAATTAATAAATTCGAAAGCTAATGAGTCATACCAAACTGTTCATCTTACTCTTTTTCTCCACTTTTTGCAGTGCAGGTTTAGCTCAGGTAGCTCCAACTTCCTCCAACTTGGCTAATGGTAAAATTTATAGGCTTGAGATTCCCAATTCTGGCGTTTACCAATTGACACATGCTCATCTTGTTAACAGTCTCAATATATCTGCTGGTGAATTAAACCCAAATCATATCCGCATTCTGAGTTCCGGGGAAGGAGTTGTTCCCTCTAAAAACAGTGTGGAGCGTTCATTTGATCCCGTTCCTGTCCCTAGTTGGTATTTAGGTATGGAAGATGGCAGCTTTGATCCCGGCGACAAACTATTGTTTTATGCACCCGGTCCCGACAATATCGAAATGAACTCAGAAGGAATTATTGAACAGCGTACCAATCCATTTGATTTTTCGAATTACATTTTTGTGCAAATCGGTCCGGATATAGCATCCGCAGCTCTCACCGAAGTTGCCCCAGACACGGAACCTCAGTCTTCAGTTCGCGAGATACAACGAATTCGGCATCACGAGCGAGAAATGGTCAATCTTCAGGATCTCAAAATATCAAATCACGGTACAGGCCAAAGGTGGTTCGGAGAATCCTTTTCCAATAACCGGCAGCAAGACCTGACAAATATGTTGCGGCCAATTGAAGAAATTTCAACAAACCACCCGTCTCACATTGCCTTTCATTTTGCTGCCAGAGCTTCCAGAAGCACACGACTTCAGCTGACGGTTAATGGTGAAAGCTCAATGTATTCTTTAAGTGGTATAAATGTCAGTCATTCGGAACATCTCGTCGCATCAACAGCGGAAGATGTCGTAGATTACACCTTACCTCAACTGGATCAGGTTTTATTGGAATTTCTTCCGAGCTCCGGGAATGATCAAGCGTGGCTTGATTTTATCACATTCAATTATTTCACTCCTGAATTAAACCTGCAGAATAACTCGACTTTTTTTGCCACGCCCCCTTCCCCATCCGTTTTTGAAGCCGAACTGAGGCTTTCGGGCTCAAGCCCTTCTACTCAGATAATAAATATCTCCAACTTTCCAGATTATTACACCGTTCCGGTTTCCATAGCAAATAATCAGGTGAGATTTCAGGATAACAGCACAGGCACACCCTTGCGGTACGCGGCTTTAGATCCAAATCAGGATTACCCTCTCCCCAAATTTACAAATGAAGTCTCTAATCAAAACCTTAAAACTATAGATGTTCCAAAATGTCTGGTTGTCTATGCCGACTTCCTCGAACCTGCTGTCGATCGATGGATCGCACATCGATCTGAATATTCTCAAATGAGTATAGAAAAAGCGGAAATCCAGGCCATTTATAACGAATTTAGCGGCGGAAAAACAGATCCGTCAGCCATTCGAGATTTTGCCCGATATCTTTACGAAAAAGATGAGAATCTCGAGTATTTGCTGCTTTTTGGAGCGGCATCTTTCGATTACCGCCATATCAATAAAAATTACCCGAATTATAATCTGGTCCCTACTTATCAAACTGAAGAATCTTACCATCCTATTCGTGGCTACCCGACTGATGATTTTTTTGCGCTTATTCGCCCCGGGCAAGGAGGAGATTTAGTAGGGTCGCTGACCCTAAATGTGGGTCGATTACCTGCTAGAAACCTCGATGAGGCTTACACCATGGTTGATAAAATTATACGTTACGAAACAAAAAGATCAGCCAGAGGGGACTGGCAAAATCGCTTTGTTTTTTTAACTGATGATGGTGACAATAATATACATCTGCGAGACGGCGATAACATTGCTGAAGATGTGCGAAAAGACTCTAGCCTTATCATCGAGAAAATTTATTTTGATGCTTATGAGCGTACCAATGGCGCGAGCGGGATCCGATTTCCGGATGCTACAGCCAAGCTGAACCAAGCTATTCAAAGGGGGGCTCTAGTCGTCAACTATCTTGGACATGGAGGTCCTTACGGATGGTCCTCTGAACGTGTTTTAACAAACGATCACATCCAATCATGGACCAATAGTGATCAACTGCCCCTATTCATTACAGCCACCTGTACCTTTGGAACCTATGATCAACCTGCGCTGGAGTCTACAGGAGAGTTACTAATCAATAAAGGATCAGGTGGAGCTATAGCCTTATTTACTACATCGCGCCCGGTATATTCCAGTTCAAACCGTCGACTGACAGCCTCAACATTTGAAAGACTGTTTGAAAAAGATGAAGATGGTTTCATCCCGATTGGTAAAGTACTCTCACGCGCTAAAAACGCCAATAGTCAAGATACACTGCGGGCTAATGCCAGGAAATACACCTTATTAGGTGACCCAACGATGCGTATTCTTCTTCCGCGCTATCAAATTATTACTACTTCTTTCAATAGAAATAACGCTCAATTGTACACCGACACCATTCGACCTTTAGAAAAAGTTACTGTTCAGGGATATGTGGCTGATATGAGTGGTCTACCCGTTGCGGATTATAATGGTACACTTTCTCCCACCCTATTCGATAAAGTTACTCAGAATAAAACTCTCGGGCAAAGCTCCGACTCGCAAGTCCGCTCATTTAACACTCAGGAAAATATATTATGGAAAGGAAAAACACCTGTAGTGGCAGGTCAATTCGAGTTTACCATGGTTGTCCCCAAATCCATAAATGAAGAGATTGACGAGGGGAAAATACAGTATTTTGCCACTTCGAATAGTCCCGACCAGGAGGATGCCAAAGGAGCCTACACCAATTTTTTAATAGGAGGGCTACCAGCAGATACCGTTTTATCCCCTTCTCCTCCTGTCGTAGATTTATATCTGGAAAATGACATGTTTGAAAATGGGGAACGCGTTGGGCCAAACCCGATGATGTATGTAAGGTTATTTGATTCGCTGGGCATAAATCTGAGTAATAATGGCCTCGGTAAAGAGATGGTGGCGATATTAGATGAAAATACGAATGAACCCATCGTACTCAATAGTTTTTATGAGCCGGATGTAGAAGATTCGAGGGCTGGAACGATCTTTTATCCGCTCAGTCAATTGAGTCCCGGATATCACACACTAAAAGTAAGAGCATGGAATATACTGGGCTTGGAAGGTGAAGCAGAAATAGAGTTCTTTGTTATCGACCAGGAAGAAGCAGAATTATTTGATGTTACTGCCTACCCCAATCCCTTTAAAGAAAGAATTTGTGTTCGCTTAAAATCGCAACTATCGGTAGGTAAGTATAATGGATTCCTTGAGGTCTTTAATTCGTCTGGACAAAGAGTGGATGAAGTTCCCATTGGCTTTTTACTAGAGAGTAGCGAAATTCCTTGCATAGAATGGCGCCCTCGATCAAGAAATCAATATCTCCCGAGCGGGACCTATTATGCTCGCATAAGAATAGAAAAAAATAGTTCATCGGATGTACTACATAGTCCAGTTTTAAAGTTGATAAAAATATAGTCTGCACTTTTACATAGCAATATCATATATTTGTGACTCTAGAACTAAATTAAACTTATGCGACGTATTGGTATCTCCATTTTTGTACTGTTTCTATCTTGGTGTTCATCAGACCTACATGCTCAATGTGAATATAGTTTAGCCACGGATAGTTGGGTGATTTCAGGAACCGACCAACCCTGCCCGAACCCCGTCTTCACAGCCGTTCCCTTTCTTTCGATTACACCTGATGCTCGATCGGGTGGACTTGGAGATGCGGGGGTTGCACTCAGTGGAACGCCCAATAGCTTGCACCATAATGGGTCTGCATTAGCTTTTGCCAAGGATGATTTTGGTGTTTCATTTACGTACACCCCCTGGCTTCGGAATATTGTAGGGGATGTGTATCTGGCTTTTATAAATGGGTATTATAAACCCGACGATGTTCAAGCTTTTGGACTCTCATTGAAGTTTTTCTCCATGGGAGAGATCGCTTTTTTGGACGAAAATGCACAATCGACAGGTACGGGTTTCCCTCGAGAATGGGAAATTGGAGCTACATATGCTCGTAAGTTATCTGAAAATTTCTCAATGTCTGTAGCCGGAAAGTATATTTATTCCAATTTAGCTAGTGGGCAAACGATTGGAACTGTAGAAATTAATGCAGGAACTTCAATTGCTGCTGATGTCGGGATGCAGTATCAAACGAGTTTAAGCCGAAATGAACAACTGACCCTCGGTTTAGCCCTTACGAACTTAGGTACAAAAATCAGCTACACTCAATCAGCTGTAGGAGACTTTATCCCTACCAACCTTGCTATTGGCGCCGCATACACTTATGACATAGATGAATACAATAGTTTGACTTTCGTAGGACAGGCCAACAAACTCCTCGTTCCCACCCCAGCACTAGGTGACACAACTCAAACTGTGAACGGTATTCCAGCCTGGCGAGATCAAAGCTTATTTAGCGGGGTAATCAATTCCTTCTCAGATTCTCCAAATGGATTTTCGGGAGAACTTCGCGAAATTACATGGACTCTAGGGATGGAATATTGGTATGATGAGGTGTTTGCCGTGCGCCTGGGATACTTTAACGAACACGTTTCTAAAGGAAACCGAAAGTACATGACCTTCGGATTTGGATTCAATTACAATGGATTTAATTTGGATATGTCCTATTTGGTGTCAACATCTGCTCGACCAAATCCGCTTGCCAATACCCTTCGCGTAGGCGTAGGTTTGGATATGAGCGTATTTACAGGTGGAAATATTGGAGGATCATCTGAGCAACTCTAAAAGAAAAATAATCATTAAAAAAAAAGGGTAGAACAGATGTTCTACCCTTTTTTTTGGTTTACCTAATAAGCCGGATTCTGTACCTCTTTCGAGTATCTGTCATTTATCTCGTGCTGCCTACCCCCAACGGCTTTTGCTTACGCAAAATCAATCGGGCCGATTTCAAACCGAAGTATATGTGGCATTGCAACCTGCAAGGTTTATCCCATCGACAAATTACTTTGCCGACGCGTGCGCTCTTACCGCACGTTTTCACCCTTACCCAATAAATTGGGCGGTTTAGTTTCTGTGACACTCTCTGTACCCTTTCGAGTCCCGTGATTTCCACGGTGCAGCGCCCTGCGTTGTCCGGACTTTCCTCCCCTTTCGAGGCG
Source organism: uncultured Saprospiraceae bacterium (assembly GCA_964626595.1). Taxonomy (GTDB): domain Bacteria; phylum Bacteroidota; class Bacteroidia; order Chitinophagales; family Saprospiraceae; genus JAWLFI01. The sequence continues at coordinate 57,857 of CAZVFU010000002.1, read as the reverse complement.
ACAGACTGGGTAAACCTGATTGTAAACATACAACATAAACCGAAAGGTTCCTCAATTATTTCATTTTCGCAGAGGGGGGCACATTTCTCCCAAAGGAACTCACTTCTTTTCGCTATGGTTCAAGGATATTGCGTGAGGTGCCTGGAGGGCCCTCCGCCCGTGGGCGGAGGGGTGCGATAGCACGGAGCGACCAGCGAACCCCGGAAGGGACCGACCCTCGAGATCCGCCGTCAGGCGGAACCTCGGGGTCACGCCCAAATGAAAAAAGTGACAAATATAATATATTTAACATATATGAGTTACCTTTGATACTCAAACAACTTCGGATATGATTGCGGCATATCACCTTTTTGATGCGGGATATCGCTCAGTAAAAACCAAACCCTTACTCTGGCTGGGAGGATTCTTGCTGCTCCTGGGGGGAGTGATGCAATGGTTAGCTCAGAGCCCCCCCCTACCGGATGATCCCAAACAAAAATGGACTGCCGAGCTCCAATCTGAGTTGAAGAAAAATGAACCCTCACAATCTATAATTCGCAATTGGAGATCATGCGCATCAGCTCGGGTGGAATGGGCAGCTTGCTTTTCTGACTTGCCGAAAGACCAAAATCACCTGATATGGAATCAGAAAACTAATCAATGGGTTTACTGGACGAATACCGCCTGGCCTGTGTTTCAGCTGGACAGTGCTGAAATTTGGACCAGTAGATGGTCTGTTCATCCGGTGCAAAATGAGATTTGGGTAATCTACGGTGCGAAAATCGATGATTTCGTTCACTTTCATGGCTGGGAATTGGCAAAGTTATGGTCAAATCCCTTAAGCATATCTCTGGATTCCGTGGGGTCGACGGAAGCGCAAATCTCATTGAAGGAGTTACAAAGGTCATTGTATGTCAGCAGAGATGAGACGCGTAAAGCTGCATTTCATCATTGGGGGATAAACTTGATTTACTTAGGTTTTTTTTTCGGGGTAATCTTTGTTTTTTTTGCTCTGAAGCGCTATTTCCAAACCTACATCTTTTCCATTCTTGGATCTATTCTGCTTTCTGGGATTGGCTTAGCTACCGTGTGGATTCTTGAGGGAAATTGGAGTCAAAAGTGGGCTCGCATTATCGGTAAAAACGAACCCATTGATGCAGGAATTGATGTAAATGAATGGATCTTTGGAGTAGCAGTATTAACTTTCCTTTGGGTGAGTACACCTCATATTTTAAAGTGGGTAAAGCCCGCCATCCGAAAAAAATTGTCTGCAGCGGGTCAGGCCCTTCTCATATTCCTATCGCTGATCGTGACCTTCTACTTAACGGTTGCCACCCTCCATTTTTCCATCATGGAGCAAATGTCTCTTTCCCATTCCGATGAGCTTTTACAATGGAATTCAGACAATCTATTTTGGTATGCGAGTATTGTTCTTTTCGTGACGGTTCTTTTTGTCATGAGCTACCGACTTCAAAAAACAGTCCTGAGATTGCGTCTGCCGCTGGGTAAAAAGTTATTGATGCTACTGGCAGCCGGAATCGTTTTCCTACCCTTTTTCCTTTTATTTCCTCTTGATATCCATCCCTTTGCTTTCTTTATTCTCTCTTTTATCATCATTATTTTAATGGATTTATTTGCAGAGAATGTATCCGGAGGTTTGACATGGCCTTTTATATGGCTAACCGTACTTGCGGCTTGCACCTCTTTGCTCGTATTTACGTTTAGTACACTGCGGCTGGAACACAATCAGACTGAACTCCTACGCTCATGGATGCAGGAGGATAAAATGGCGATGGAAGAATCAAAAGCGTTTTCCTGGGCCAAATATCAAGATGAGCGGCTGGTTTTCCAGCGCGGCCCACTATGGGGCATTCCGTCTGCGCCCCATTTGGATTGGTCCGAAGGTAAATTGGAGCATTTTCAAACCAACCAGGGTTTCTATGTGGTCGGAGAAAAAGCCGGAACCACCTATGTTATCGGAAGGCAAAAAATGGGTATGAATGAGCCCATATCCCTATATGCCTTCTTTTTCGTGCTTTGGGTGCTGGTGGCTCTATGTTTGTTAATGATTAATCGCCCGCTGAATCTTTTACCTCGGGACTGGGCCTTCTTCTGGTCTGCATTACCCAGCCTTCGAAAACGAATTCAATTTTATATTTTGGCTGTCACCGTAGGCTCTTTCGTTACCATAGCCTGGGTAACCTATCTATACTTTGAATATCAGGGTCGAGAGCAAGCCGAACAATTGGCTCTCCATATGACTTCTGCCATGGTTCAGGATTTGAGCCAAAGCTGGGAAACTAAAGAGGAGGTCGATATGCAGCGCCTTTTTCAATCTATTCAGGATCAACATCAAACTTCAGGAAGCTTGTATAGTCGCAATGGAGTCCGCTTGAGCGGGAACGGGGCTCCTTTGCTACCATTAACCATTCGAAAGCCGACCTATTTCTCAGGCCAAAATGTGGGCATACAGCAGGGCCAAATTTATCATAAAATAATTGGCCCCAATGAAGAGGTCGCTATTGCACAATTTGACGCTGAAACCGAAAGCTTAAATGTGGGGCCTGCATTCCGGCAAATCATTATGACACTTCTCAATATTTACGTTTTCCTTTTCGTCTTAACCGGAGGTATCGCAGTTGCGATTTCGAACTCCATAACGGCTCCTTTAAAGGTGTTGAGTGAGAGACTCAAATCACTAAAATTGGGTAGAAAAAATATTCCTCTCGAATGGAGTCAAAAAGATGAGCTGGGCGAGTTGATCCGGGATTATAACCGCATGATTATGCAGCTCGAAGAAAGTGCTAAGATTCTGGCTACTACAGAGCGGGAAACAGCCTGGCGGGAAATGGCTAAACAAGTGGCACATGAAATAAAAAATCCACTCACCCCCATGAAATTATCGTTACAGCACCTGCAGTTTGCGATCGAAAACGATAGTCCCAACAAAGAAAAACTATTTCGAAAAGTAAGTGCGACCCTCATTGAGCAAATTGATAATCTCAATCGCATCGCCAGCGAATTCTCCACCTTTGCTAAAATGCCAGAGCCCGAAAATAAAGTGGTTTCGCTCAATGAGGTTGTCGCATCTATTCATGACCTCTTTAGAGAGCGAAAGGATATGGACATTAAATTATTTGTGCCCATTGATGATCTTCGCGTATTTGCAGATAAGGACCACCTGCTACGAGTGATGAGTAATTTGATAAAAAATGCAATCCAGGCCATTCCGGAAGATCGACGAGGATTGATCACCATAAAACTATTCAAAAAAGGCGATGAGGCCGTTGTCCTGGTAGCAGATAATGGAAAAGGGATCCCGGATGATCTTAAAGAAAAGGTATTCAAGCCCAATTTTACCAGCAAAAGTTCGGGAACCGGTTTGGGGCTGGCCATATGCGCCAATATCATCGAAGGCTTCAATGGAAAAATTTATTTTGAAACAGTAGTCAACAAAGGGACCGATTTTTATGTCGTTATACCACTCATGAGAACCAAAGAAAATTTTTATCAACGAGAACGCGTCACTTTGTAATGAAGGAAAATCAAAACTCAAAAGCACCTAAGAAAACGGTAGTGATAGGTGCTGGTATTGCGGGGCTCGCCCTGGCTGTCCGCAGAAAAATAGCCGGAGATGAAGTTGAGGTCTACGAGGCGGCTCCTGCGCCCGGAGGCAAACTGTATCAATTCGAAAAAGGGGGATATCGATTTGACGGTGGTCCTTCTCTATTTACACAACCTCAGTATGTTGAAGAACTCTTTCAGTTAGCTAAAGTGCCCATCGAAAAGTATTTTCAATACTCGAAGATGGACGAATCGTGCAGGTATTTTTGGGAGGATGGCACCCAGTTTCAAGCCGCAGCCGATCGGGCCGCCCTCGAAAAATCAGCCCTCGAAACCTTTAATCTTAAGCCGGGAAAATTAAGCGCATATCTGGACCATGCTGCCTGGAAATACGAAAAGGTAGGCCGTATTTTTTTAGATCGCTCACTCCATCGCTGGCGCAGTTGGTGGCGGAAAGATGTGCTAAAAGCGGTTCCATATCTTTTTCATTATGGTTTATTTAAAAGCTTAAATCGCTTTAATAAAAAATTTTTCACTGACCCTCGGTTGGTGCAGCTTTTTAATCGCTATGCAACCTATAACGGATCGGACCCTTACCGCACTTCCGGTATGATGTCAATGATCCCCCATTTTGAATTTAATGAGGGAACCTTTTTGCCCAGGGGAGGCATGTACAATATTGCCCGGAGTTTATTTCAACTTGGAAAGGATCTGGGAGTATCCTATTTTTTCGATAGTAAAGTAGATGAAATCCTACACAATGAAAAGCAAGCCACGGGGATCCGTATCCATGAAAAGACCGTTTTAGCGGATCGGGTGGTAAGTAATGTGGACATTCATGCTACCTATCATAAACTCCTTCCGCAACTCCCCCTCCCCCGGCAGGTGCGGCGCGAAGAGCGCTCATCATCCGCGTTTATATTTTATTGGGGCATGAAAACCCCCTACCCTTCATTAGGTCTTCACAATATATTCTTTACCCGAAATTATAAAGCCGAATTCCAGGCCATTAAAAACGGGACTATACACCCCGATCCAACGATATATGTCAATATTACCTCGAAAATAGAATCTGAAGATGCTCCAGCTCAAAAAGAAAATTGGTTCGTGATGGTGAATACGCCCCACGATCAGGGTCAGGACTGGAAGGCCCTGGCTCCACAAATTCGCCAAACCACAATCGAAAAACTCAGTCGCCTGCTTGGGCGGCCGATAGCCCCCGATATTGAGGTAGAACAGCATTGGGATCCCACTCAAATCGAAGCCGACACCTCTTCTGTTGGCGGCGCCCTATATGGATCTGCCTCCAATGACATGATGGCTGCCTTTAACCGACATCCTAACTTCCACCCGAAGGTCAAAAATTTATATTTTTGTGGCGGAAGCGTACATCCGGGTGGAGGAATCCCACTGTGTTTGCTTTCCGCAAAAATAACAGACCAAGAAATAGATCGATATTGAAAAAATGGTTCTCCACATATCAGGCCCCGATAGCCGCCATCTTCATTAGTATCATGTACACGGTAGGACTTACGCAGCTTCTCATCTTTGAAAATGTAGAAGTCATGAAGCTTACCCCTATGCAATTGATGCTTTCCTGCGCTGTCATTATTCTATTTTTGCGCCCCTGGACGAGCGGGACAATTTTTAGCCTCCTTTCGATTTACAGCTTGGGATTAGGCATCGAGATTCTCGGAGTCCAAACGGGATTCCCCTTTGGCGAATACACATATGGCTCCATTTTAGGACCAAAAATCGCCGGGACACCCCTCTTGATTGGGGTGAATTGGGTTCTCGTTATTGTAGGTAGCCTCACGGCTGCCCGACGCCTGTTTCCAACCGCACCCAAGATACTCCGCACTGCCATTTCTGCCAGTCTCGCTCTTTTTCTAGATATTCTCATTGAGCCAGTGGCCGTCGCATTAGATATGTGGACATGGACCTCTGGTGAAATACCCCGTTCCAATTATATCGCCTGGTGGATTTTAGCTGCTGTTTTCTCCTATATTTACCAAAAATGGGGAAACACTTCAGCACATTGGGTTGTTATTGTAGTGTTCATCTGGTTAATCATTTTCTTTAGCAGCCTAAATTTCCTTTACATATGAACGCGCTTATTTACATCGGAGTCACACTTGCGGCCTACATTGGTATGGAGTTCATGGCTTGGTTCACCCACAAATACATCATGCATGGCCCTTTGTGGAGCTGGCATCGCGATCATCATAAGCCACATCACGAAAAAGACGGCTTTTTTGAACGCAATGACCTCTTTTTTCTCGTTTTTGCCATTCCATCAGCATTTTTTTATATACTTGGCACCTCCACGGACCATTTGTGGGCACTCTTTGTAGGCATCGGAATTTCCCTTTACGGAATTACATACTTTTTAATTCACGACGTTTATATTCACCGTCGATTCAAGTGGTTCAAGCAGTTAGACAGCCCCTTTAGTAGGGCCATCTTGCGCGCACACGGTCGTCACCACGCCAAGCAAACCAAAGAAGATTGTGAATCTTTTGGCCTGCTCATTGTAGATTCTGAATTTTACAAGCAGCCACGGCGCAAAAAAAGAAGGGAGGATCAATAGTTAGAGTTTTTTGGGCGTGCCCCCTCGGGGTCCGCCTTACGGCGGATCCCGAGGGTCGGTCCCTTCCGGGGTTCGCTTTTCGCTCCGTGCTGTCGCACCCCTCCGCCCCCGGCCGGAGGGCCCTTCAGGCACCTCACGCGGAACTTTCATTTTATTTGAATCCCAAGTACAGCTTCGTGGCTATTTGCACTTTACGACAAAAATATTTAGGAACAATAGCGCACCTGCCTTAAAGGCAAAGAGGCACTTGACGAATAATGATAATTTGAAGCAAAGATGGAGCGATTCAAATTCTGCTCCCTCCGATGCATCGCTGTACTCAGATTTCCGAAAAATCTTACTATGACTTATTCTCCAATATCTTCATGCCACAGTTGAGGATACTCCGCAATGAAGGTCTTCATTAAATCAATGCAGGTCTTATCCTGAAGTACACTAACTTCTACCCCTCGAGCTCGCAACCATTCCTCCTCGCCCATGAAGTTGACATTTTCACCAATGATAACTTTGGGAATACCATATAGCAGAATAGCTCCTGAACACATACTACATGGCGAAAGCGTGGTATATAAAACACTCTCCTTGTAAACAGTTGCAGCTTGGCGCCCCGCCTCCTCCAATGCATGCATTTCAGCGTGAAGCACACAACTGCCCTTTTGGATGCGCTGATTGTGACCGCGACCGATGATTTGATTCTGGTGGACAATAACACTTCCGATGGGAATCCCTCCTTCATCGCCCCCTTTTCGAGCCTCCGCTACAGCCGCATCAAAATATGCATCCTTCATAAAAATGTGTCATTATAACAAAGGGGAATAAGCCTTGACTTTTCCCCTTTGCTAAAATCTGATATCTGATCCCTTATTATGAACCTAACACCTCTTTCATAGTGGCGCCAATTTTCGCAGGGGATTCTACAACGTGAATTCCACAAGCTTTCATGATTCTCATTTTGGCTTCGGCAGTGTCATCTTCACCGCCTACGATAGCACCCGCATGGCCCATTGTCCGTCCTTTGGGAGCGGTCTGTCCGGCAATAAACCCGACCACGGGTTTCGTGCCGTGCTCCTTGATCCAGTTTGCTGCATCGGCCTCCATACTCCCCCCAATCTCACCAATCATGATAATACCATCGGTATCGTCATCTTCCATAAATAGCTGAACGGCTTCCAGGGTTGTTGTACCGACGATGGGGTCTCCACCAATTCCAATACAGCTCGATTGTCCCATGCCTGCCTTTGTGACTTGATCTACAGCCTCATACGTTAAAGTTCCCGATCGGGAGACGATACCTATGCGACCTTTTCGGTGGATGAAGCCGGGCATAATACCCACTTTAGCTTCTCCTGGAGTGATAACACCGGGGCAGTTCGGTCCGATAAGACGCGTATCAAAACTTTGAATATACTCTTTCACCTTCACCATATCCTGAACGGGAATTCCCTCAGTTATACAAACGATAACACCAATGCCAGCTTCGGCTGCTTCCATTATAGCATCAGCAGCGAAGGCAGGAGGTACAAAAATGATTGAAACATTAGCGCCTTCTTTGTCTACCGCCTCTTTAACCGTATTAAACACGGGGCGATCCATATGCGTTTGTCCCCCTTTACCCGGAGTTACTCCGCCTACCACCTGAGTCCCATACTCGATCATTTGACCGGCATGGAAGGAGCCTTCATTTCCTGTAAAACCCTGAACAATAATACGAGAGGAGCTATTGACAAGTACCGACATGAACTTAGAATTTTTGTATTTAAATGATGCTCGAATATACAGAATATATCCCAAAAAGTGGGGACATAAATTTCGGAAATTAATAAAGGGGAGGAATGGAATCACTGATCGGGTATTCAATAAAAGATATCAAATACAGCTCATCAACAATGATGATTAAAACAGCTAAAGTCATTTGGAGATATTCTTGCTAGGATGCGTAAATGACAACTTCATTATAGAGTATCATCAAACCGCGTTTTCGCAATGGAAACTACTTTAAAAAAATTAAGTAAATGAAGAAACCGAGGAATTGGTGAGCGCTTCTCAATTTGAGAAATCAATCGGAGGTTCGAATGATAAAAACTTCCTCGTCTGCCCGATGCATGAAATACTGTTCGCGCGCGTACTTTTCAATATCATTATTGATTTGATCATACATTGTATGTGTCTTCTCTATCCCCTCTTCGTACAATTCCTTTTCGGATTCTAACTCATTGAGCCTATTCGATAAAAAGATGTGGGTGAAAATATCGTGACGATCAAAAAAAAGCATCCAAATTGCAAAAACGAAACAGACAAAGGTATATCTATTTATCCACTGGGGTTTTTCTGCTTTCCATGTATAAAACCTCGCTAACATATTATGATTTTTTATAATATGTTAGCAAATATGCAATAATTTTTACATATGTACTATACTTAAGCCCATATATTTTCCTGAGTGAGCCAAAAACTCCTCAATTCGGAGCAATTCGTTATACTTTGCCGTACGATCTGACCGACTAGCAGAGCCTGTTTTTATTTGCCCGGAATTCAAAGCGACTGATAAATGAGAAATCGTAGTATCTTCAGTTTCTCCAGACCGATGAGATATTACGGAGGTATAACCACTTCGGTGCGCCATTTCAACGGCTTCAATGGTTTCAGTCAGCGTACCAATTTGATTGACCTTTACCAAAATAGAATTGGCAATTTCATTCTCGATGCCTCTAGCCAGTCGTCTCGTATTGGTTACAAATAAATCATCGCCTACCAATTGGCACTTATGCCCCAATCGCTCGGTGAGTAGCTTCCAACCCTCCCAGTCGTCCTCATACAGACCATCCTCTATGGAAAAAATAGGATATTGATCCACCCACTCTTCCCAATAAGAGATAAGTTCATTGGCACTCAGTTTGTCCGAGGTGGAGGCGAGATGATACTGACCACTTTTTTCATCGTAGAATTCTGAGGCCGCAGCATCCATGGCAATCCACAAATCTTCACCAGGTCGATACCCAGCAGATTCTATCGCTTTCATCACCGTATCAATGGCCTCTTTATTCGACTTTAAATTTGGAGCGAAGCCTCCCTCGTCGCCAACGTTCGTGCTGTAGTTGTTCCTTTTCAATTCCGCCTTCAGACTATGAAATACTTCAGTTCCCATACGAAGTGCTTCTTTAAAACTGTCAGCATTGGCCGGAACTACCATAAACTCCTGAAAATCTATGCTATTATCCGCATGTGATCCTCCGTTCAAAATATTCATCATGGGAACAGGAAGGGTATGCGCATGAACACCACCAATATATTCATATAGTGGTCGATCCAGCTCTTTTGACGCTGCCCGAGCCACCGCTAAAGAAACCCCTAACATGGCATTGGCACCAAACTTAGACTTATTCTCTGTACCATCTGCCTCTATCATGCGAAGATCAATATCTCGTTGGTCATATACTACCATTCCTTCAATGAGATTCGATATTTCTTCATCAACAATTGAGCATGCTTTCAAAACACCCTTACCATGATATCTGGATGGATCTTTATCGCGTAATTCCAAGGCCTCGAATTTCCCAGTGGATGCGCCGGAAGGTACTGCTGCTCTTCCAACATGGCCCGACTCAGTGGTAATTTCCACTTCAACCGTTGGATTACCTCTAGAGTCTAATATTTCTCTTGCACGGGTACTAATAATTCGGCTCATATAATTGGTTTTTACAGTAAATCAATGAATTCATCAAAAAGGTAACGCGAGTCGTGAGGTCCAGGAGAGGCTTCGGGATGATACTGAATAGAAAAAGCCTTTTTCTCTTTCACCTGAAAACCCTCAATAGTTTGATCATTCAGATTTATATGGGTGACTTCAACTTTATCCAAATGCTTATCGATATCGTCCGCCTGAATTCCAAACCCGTGATTCTGAGATGTTATCTCACCTTTTCCAGTTTTGAGGTTTTTTACGGGATGATTTATCCCTCTGTGTCCATGATGCATTTTGAATGTTGGAATACCTAAAGCCAAACCTAATAGCTGGTGTCCTAAACAGATTCCAAAAATAGGTACGTTATCGGATAGCATTTCCTCGATTTCCTTCACTGCATATTCCATTGCTGAGGGATCTCCGGGACCATTCGACAAAAAGTAACCATCTGGCTGCCATTCCTTAATTTCCGAATATGGTGTAGATGCAGGATAAATTCTAACATAACAATCACGTTCAACAAAACGCTTTAAAATGCTTCGCTTTATACCATAATCAATCGCAGCTATCCGATAAGTGGCTGCATCATTGCCATAATAATACGGTTCCTCTGTAGTGACTTTTGAAGCTAACTCTAAGCCAGCCATTTCAGGAGTGTCAGCTAACATTTTTTGCAAGGTACTTATATCCTTTATCTCAGATGAAATAATGCCGTTCATTGCTCCCTTTGTTCGAAGAATACGCACGAGCTGACGAGTATCAATATTGCTAATCCCAACTAATTTATGACCTACCAAATAATCTTCCAAACTCTGATCTGACATGGGACGGCTGGGAACTCTACAGAACTCGTTAACAATTAACCCCTGAATTTGCGGAGAATCTGACTCCGTATCCTCATCAAGTGCTGCGTAATTACCAATATGGGCATTAGTCATAACCATGAGCTGTCCAAAATAGGAAGGGTCTGTAAAAATTTCTTGATACCCTGTCATGCCCGTATTAAAACATAACTCACCGGTAGTAGTCCCCTCTGCCCCAATCGATAGACCCCGAAAAACAGTACCGTCGGCCAGCAAAAGAATTGCAGAAGCGGATTCACTATTTTGACTCATATAAGAAGGTTTTTGCAAATATACCTTGCAATAGCGTATTTAAGAAAAGCCCAGGGGAATTAGTTTAAAAAAATTGGATGTTGCAAGTATATACTAAAAAGTAATTAGACAATCCGAATAAAAGGCAGAAGTGCCTGATAACCCTTTCACCAATCCATACATCAGAGTTTATCCATGGCTAATACAACACTAATGGACAAATAAAAAACTGGAAAAAACAATAGTATAGTCTAATGGGTCCAGCAATAAACTACAAGCTTGCTAAAATAAAAATTTACAAAAAAAAGAGCATGGATGTACTCCATGCTCTTCGAATATATAAGATAAAATCTTTACTTCTTGAATCTATAGTGCTACTCTTCTTCCTGACTGACACTGGCGGCACTAGCAGCAGTTGCAGAAGTCTGAGAGGAATTGCTTGAGGAACTACTGCTGCTTCCTCGACGGGTGCGCTTACTACTAGTACGCGTCTCCGCTGGCTTATACACCTCATTGTAATCAACTAATTCAATCATGGCCATTTGAGCTCCATCACCTTTTCGGTAATCTGTGCGTATGATTCGGGTATAACCACCTGGGCGATCACCAACTTTGGCAGCAATAGGGCCAAATAGTTCTATCACGGCCTTTTTACTTTGAAGATTACTAAAAACAACTCGACGAGAGTGAGTAGTATTGGTTTTAGCCTTGGTAATCAAAGGCTCAATAAAACATCGCAAAGCTTTTGCTTTAGCCAATGTTGTATTAATTCGTTTATGCTCAATTAAAGCAATTGACATATTCCGAAGAAGAGCGACTCTGTGCCCTTTTTTTCGACCGAGATGGTTGTGTTTCTTACCGTGTCTCATACGTTATGATTTTATGAACTTCGCAACACTACTAAGTTATTGCAAAAAGGGTTAATAAATGCTTGTAACGAATTTAATCGTTAGACTCAAGCTGGTATTTCGATAGATCCATACCAAAAGTCAATCCTTTGACTTGAAGCAATTCTTCTATCTCAACAAGGGATTTCTTTCCAAAATTTCTAAACTTGAGAAGCTCATGAGTTTCATATTGAACTAACTCACCTAAAGAATTGATTTTGGCGGCTTTCAGGCAATTGTATGCGCGAACTGATAAGTCCAAATCCTCCAATGGAGTTTTTAAAAGTTTTCGCATGTGAAGGATATGCTCATCAACGATATCCTCTTTTTTCGTTTCTGAGTCTTCGAAGGAAATATTCTCATCCGTGATTAACATTAAATGTTGAATCATAATTCGAGAAGCTTCCTTAATTGCATCTTCGGGATGGACGGTTCCATCTGTGGAGATGGTAATATTAAGACGCTCAAAGTCAGTTCGCTGCCCTACCCGAGTATTCGCTATAGTGTAGGCCACATTCTTTATAGGCGTATAAATAGCATCAACTGGGATAACACCTATAGGTGCATCTTTATCTAAACTACTGTCAGCCGGAACGTAACCTCGCCCCTTAGAAACAGTCAACTCAACCTCCAAATTGACAGATGGTTCCATTGAGCAAATTTCCAAATCAGAATTCGTAACCTCAAATACATTGGTAGACTCCCCTATATCGCTTGCCAAAAACTGTTCCTTTCCAGATATAGTGAGATAAAGTGTTTCAGGCTCATCGGATTCATCATTACCATCAACTCGCTTCAAACGAACTTGTTTCAGGTTAAGAATAATTTCAACCACATCTTGAACAACGCCCTTAATGGTGCTAAATTCATGATCAACACCAGCTATTCGGACAGCTGATATCGCATAACCTTCAAGAGAAGACAATAACACACGACGAAGAGAATTTCCTACTGTTTGACCGAAACCGGGTTCAAGAGGCTTAAATTCAAATTCGCCTTGAAATTCATCTGCCTTCTGTAAAACAATTTTATCGGGCTTCTGGAAGCTTAGTAAACTCATAGAGATTTTTATTCAGGCTACAAAAATAAAGAAAGCAAGTAATTTGCTTTCTTTTATGTTCAAAATCGATATACTACTTAGAGTACAATTCTACAATCAATTGCTCATTGATTTTTTCTGGAATAGCTTCACGCTCGGGATAAGCAATAAGCTTACCTTCCATCTTATCAGGATTCCATTCCAACCAATTGAACTTTCTGACATCAGATTTAGACTCAATAGCAGTTTGGATGACTTCCAATCCACGGCTTTTACCGCGAACAGAAACCACATCATCAGGACGTAAAGAATAAGATGGGACATTAGAAACAACTCCATTAACAGCTATGTGTTTATGAGTTACAAGCTGTCGAGCTGCCCTGCGAGTAGGAGCAATTCCTAATCTGAATACAGTATTATCTAAACGAGCTTCAAGCAACTGCAAAAGAAGTTCACCTGTAACACCTTTACGCCGATTAGCTTCAGTAAATAAGTTACGGAACTGGCGTTCCAAAACTCCATATGTGTACTTCGCTTTTTGCTTTTCCATCAACTGAAGAGCATAATCGGATTTTTGACGCCGTCGTTTGTTATTTCCGTGCTGTCCGGGAGGAAACTTTCGTCGTTCATAATAACGATCGAAACCATATATTGCCTCACCAAATGCTCTAGCTTTTTTTGTTTTCGGTCCTGTATATCTTGCCATTGAAATCTTCTATTTAAAATATTCTAACAGTATTAAACTCTACGTTTCTTGGGTGGTCTGCAACCATTGTGAGGAATCGGAGTGACATCCTTAATTTTCCGCACCTTAATGCCCGCATTGTCTATTGCTCGAATTGCAGATTCTCTACCTGCTCCAGGACCTTTAACATAAACCTCACAATGCTTTAAACCCAAAGATGCCGCTTCTTCTGCTGCTTGAGTTGCTGCAATTTGAGCAGCATATGGAGTGTTCTTTTTAGATCCTCTAAAACCAGACTTCCCGGCTGTGCCCCAAGAAATCACCTGACCTTGCTCATTCGTCAGGGTAATAATAATATTATTGAAAGTCGCTTGAATGTAAGCATATCCTTTTGCGCCAATTTTAACATTCTTACGGGCTTTCTTATTTGTTTTTGCCTTTGCCATATCCTTACTCTATATATTATTTAGTTACTTTCTTCTTGTTTGCAACAGTCTTCTTGCGGCCTTTTCGAGTACGTGCATTTGTCCGGGTACGCTGACCTCTCACTGGCAAACCTTTACGATGACGTAAGCCTCGATAGCAAGCGATATCCATTAATCTCTTAATGTTTTGTTGAACTTCACCTCTAAGTTGCCCTTCTACCGTAAAATCTTCATTGATTATACTAGCGATAGCATTAATATTATCATCAGACCAATCCTGAACTTTAATACTTTCATCGATATTTGCTCGCTGAAGTATCTCCTTTGCAGAAGAATCACCAATTCCGAAAATATAAGTTAAACCTATAACACCTCTTTTGTCCCGAGGTAAATCTACACCAACAATACGTGCCATAATCTATTATTTTATCCCTGACGCTGCTTAAAGCGCGGGTTTTTCTTGTTTATTACGTACAATCTTCCTTTCCGTCTAACGATCTTGCAGTCCGCAGAACGCTTTTTGATCGATGCTTTCACTTTCATAATTACGTTTTTTATTTGTATCGATAAGTAATTCGCCCACGAGTCAAATCATAAGGAGACATTTCTACCGCCACCTTATCACCCGGTAAGATCCGAATATAATTCATACGCATCTTGCCCGAAATAGTTGCAATAACTTCGTGATCATTTTCCAAACGAACACGAAACATCGCATTTGACAACGCTTCTTCGATTACTCCATCTTGTTTAATTACATCTTGCTTAGCCATCCAGTAATTTTGAAGTGCAAATATGAGGTTTTTTAACCAACTTGCATAATATTATCATTACTTTTTATAGCCTGCTCAATAATATCATGATCAGACAGTATATCTGGTCCCTTTTTGGTAATATGCACAGAATGCTCATAATGGGCTGAGACTTTTCGGTCCTTGGTTGTGACCGTCCACCCATCTTTATGTTGCTTGATACGCCGTGTACCTAAATTAATCATGGGCTCTATCGCAAGTACCATTCCAGCCTTCAATCTTGTTCCCTTCCCTCTTCGACCAAAATTAGGCACTTCCGGTGGCTCATGGAGATTTCGTCCTACCCCATGCCCTACCAATTCTCTGACTACACCATAGCCATGCTCTCGTTCGGCAAAATTTTGAATTGCAAAACCAATGTCCCCTACTTTGTTACCTACCCGAGCAGCTTGTATTCCTCGATTCAATGACTCTTTAGTCACTTGACAGAGCATAACAGCCTCAGGATCAACTTCGCCTAATAAAAAGGTGTAAGCCGCGTCTCCATAAAATCCATTTTTCAATACTCCACAATCAAAAGAAATCACATCACCATCTTTGAATGGCACATCATTTGGAATTCCGTGAACAACTTGTTCATTAGGAGAAATACAAAGGGTAGCCGGAAAGTTTTGGTATCCTTTAAACCCTGGCTCTGCTTGATGATCACGAATAAATTGCTCCGCTGCCTTATCTAACTCTTGACCAGTAATACCAGGTTTAAGCAGGCTAGCAATAAGAGCATGCGTTTCACAGACCAAAACATTACACTCCCTCATCAATTCGACCTCAGGAGGTGTTTTATAAAAAACCATGCAGATGAAAATTTTACATATTGGCTCCGATGCCTTGCATACGGCTAGAGCGACCTTTTAACTTACCGCTTTGAACGAGACCATCGTACTTGCGCATAAGTAAATAACTCTCAATTTGCTGCAGTGTATCTAGCACTACCCCTACGAGAATTAATAAAGATGTCCCACCAAAAAATAATGCGAAAGCAGCGTTAACTCCAAAAAATACAGCCACAGCAGGTATTATTGAGATAATACCTAAAAATATAGAGCCAGGCAATGTAATTCGAGTAAGAACAGTATCTATGAAATCTTGCGTGGGTTTACCCGGCTTAACACCAGGTATAAAAGAGTTCTGTCTCTTTAAATATTCTGCATATTGCTTTGGATTTACCAATAGCGCAGTGTACACATATGTGAACAGAACGATTAAGCCAAAGTATATGATATTATATGGCAGTGAAAATGGATCGGATAGAGACCTCATTATTCCTGTTTGCGCAATACCTTCTTCACCTCCGGCGAAATAGGAAGCCACAGTCATAGGTAAAAACATAAGGGCTTGAGCGAAGATAATCGGCATAACCCCTGAGGCATTTACTTTCAATGGAATGTAATCACGAACGCCGGCCGAAGGCATTGCTGTATTTCCACGACCTACCATTCGCTTTGCAAATTGAATGGGGATCCGCCTAACACCTTGAACAATTAAAACCGTAGCCATAACAACAAAGAAAAGTAAGGCTAACTCAAAAATAAACAACAATAAACCGTTTGCCTCCCATTGGCTTTGGAATTCAAAGATAAAAGCTGAGGGTAAAGAAGCAATAATTCCAATCATTATCAATAATGAAATACCATTACCTATACCTTTATCCGTAATTTTCTCACCCAACCACATAGCTAAAACAGTACCCGCGGTAAGAATAATAACATTAGATATCCAAAAAATACCTTCAGGAATACTAGGGTCTATTGCACCATAAGACTTAATAAGGGTCAAATAACCGCCTGACTGAACCAGGCAAATTAAAACAGTAAGCCCACGTGTTATTTGCGTAAGTTTCTTACGACCACTCTCCCCTTCTTTCTGTTGAAGCTTTTGGAAATAAGGTACTGCAAATCCAAGCAACTGCACAATAATCGAAGCTGTAATATAGGGCATAATACCCAAGGCGAAAACAGCCGCATTATTAAAAGCTCCCCCAGTAAAAATATTAATAAGACCCAATAAATCGTTTGCACTCCTGCTGGCTACAGCTGATTCTAGCACCGAAGGAACAACCCCGGGCAAAATCACATAGGAGCCAAAGCGAAAAACAAGCAACAAAAGAAGCGTAAACAAGATACGGTTCTTCAATTCCTTGATCTTCCATATATTTTTTAGGGTATCAATGAGCTTCTTCATTCCAATAAATTACTTTAGAAGGACTACTTCTCCTCCTTGATTTTCAATTGCTTCCTTAGCACCAGATGAAATAGCGTGAGCTGAAACAGAAATTTTAGAATTCAATTCACCTCGACCTAAAATCTTAATTCGAACATTTTTTCTTAGAATCCGACGCTCTCTCAAAAATTCTTCATCAATGGTATCCGTATTATACTTTTCGGCATACATTTGAATATGATCCAGATTCAATGGATAATACTCAACACGATTACGATTATTGAAACCAAACTTAGGCAATCGCATCTGTAATGGTGTCTGTCCACCTTCAAAGTTTGCTCGACGTTTTGACCCGGAACGAGACAAATAACCTTTATGACCACGACCAGATGTCCGACCTTTCCCAGCCGCTACACCTCGACCAATGCGCTTTCTATTTTTCAACGACCCTTTTGCAGGCTGTAGATTATGTAATTCCATGACGATTATTGATTTAATTATTATACCTTCTCAATAGAAATGAGATGGTTAATTTTAGCTAACATCCCCTCAATAGCAGGCGATAATTCTTTCTCAACCGATTGGTTCACTTTTCGTAGACCAAGCGCTAAAAGAGTGGCTTTTTGTCGCTTCGTTCTATCTATAGAACTTTTGACCTGAGTTATACGTACCTTGTCCATATCAATTAAGTTAGAGCTATAAAAGCTATCCATTAAAAACTTTATCCATAGTAATACCACGTGTCTTAGCGACATCCATTGGTGAACGCAACTTAAGTAGTGCATCAATTGTAGCCTTAATCACATTATGGGGATTTGAAGATCCTTGAGATTTAGCTAATACATTCTGAATGCCAGCTATTTCTAAAACAGCTCGCATTGAACCTCCTGCAATCACTCCGGTACCATCAGAAGCTGGCTTAATAAGAACCTTGCCGGCTCCAAATTTCCCTTTCTGCTCATGGGGAATAGTACCTTTGTGCAATGGAAAACGAACGAGATTCTTTTTAGCATCGTCTATTGCTTTACCGATGGTCTCTGAAACATCCTTGGCCTTACCTAAACCATATCCTACCGTGCCTTTGCCATCACCAACTACCGCTAGAGCAGAAAAGCTAAACGTTCGACCACCTTTGGTTACCTTAGCCACACGGTTAAGTGAAACTAACTTTTCTTCTAATTCCGTTTCAGACGGCTTAATATTTTGTCTCTTATTCGACATATCTCTATTCTTTTTTAAAATTTGAGTCCACCTTCACGAGCACCCTCGGCCAAAGCCTGAACACGACCATGGTACAAATAACCTCCCCGATCAAAAACTACTTTTTCTACATTACTCTCTTTAGCCTTTTCTGCAATCAACTTACCCACTTCTGCAGCTTGATCAGACTTAGTACCTTCGTTAATCGTTAAACTATTCGCTGACGCGATAGTGTGATTCTTAGTGTCATCCACAATCTGTGCATAAATAGCACGATTACTGCGGTACACATTTAATCGCGGCCGTTCTGCAGTCCCTGTGATAGAAGACCGTACACGCCAATGAATTTTCTTTCTCCTACGAGATTTTCTCTGATTCTTATCCATAACTACGCTACCTTTAAAAGTCTTAAATTATTTTGCTGCAGCCTTACCAGCTTTCCGCCGAATATACTCACCCATGTACCTCACACCTTTTCCTTTGTATGGCTCAGGTTTTCGGAATGCGCGAATCTTTGCTGCTACTTGTCCTAAAAGTTGATTGTCATTAGACTCCAAAGAAACCAATGGGTTTTTACCTTTTTCAGTTTTGGTCTCAACTTTCACCTCTTCTGGAATCGCGAAGAAAATAGGGTGTGAATAACCCAAACTTAACTCAAGTAAATTCCCCGCATTAGAGGCCCTGTAACCTACACCTACCAATTCAAGTTCCTTTTTGAAACCAGTCGTGACACCAATAATCATATTATTGAGTATTGACCGGTACATCCCATGCAGAGACTTATGACGCTTCTGCTCTGTCGCACGCTCAAGAGTCAATTCTCCTTCCTCCTGCTTAATCGTAATTGCAGGATCAAAACGATGGGACAACTCTCCATTAGGTCCCTTCACTGTTATCTCATTACCCTTTGAAACATTAATTTCAACTTTTTCAGGGATATTTATAGGTGCTTTTCCAATTCTAGACATCTCAACAGTTTTAATATCGTGTTATCAGTTAATTGAACACAGGACTTCACCTCCTACGTTCATTCTACGGGCTTCTTTATCAGTAATAACTCCTTTCGAAGTAGATACAATTGCAATACCGAGACCATTTTTAATCCGCGGTATATCCTCAGCGCCGGAAAAGAACCGCAAACCCGGCTTACTCATCCGTTTCATTTCACGAATCGCAGGCTCTTGAGAACTTGGATCGTACTTCAACGCGATTTTTATAATACCCTGTTTGTTGTCATCAACAAACTTATACCGATGAATGAAACCTTGTTCATAAAGAATTTCAGTCAATCGTTTTTTCATATTAGAAGCAGGAATCTCAACAATTCGGTGCCGCGCTAATTGCGCATTGCGAATTCGAGTCAAAAAATCTGCTATTGGATCATTCATTGCCATAACTATACCTTCTGCTTATTAAACTACCAGCTTGCTTTTGTAATACCAGGAATTTCTCCATTCAGAGCCATTTCCCGAAACTTAACCCGACACAAACCAAATTTACGCATATATCCCTTTGGTCTGCCAGTTAACCTGCATCGATTATGCAATCGAACCTTAGAGGAATTCTTTGGAAGCTTATCCAGTTCATCGTATCGACCTTCCTTTTTAAGCTTCGCTCTTAAGTCTGCGTACTTCTCAACCATCTTACGGCGCTTCTCTTCTCGAGCAATAAGTGATTTACGTGCCATATTTTAATTATTTTTATTCTTGAAAGGTAACCCGAGATACTTTAGCAATGCAAATGCCTCCGCATCGGTATTTGCGGTTGTAACAAATGTCACATCCATACCCTTTATCTTATTAATCTTATCCATATTCAACTCCGGAAATATAATATGTTCTGTGATACCCATGTTATAATTCCCTCGCCCATCAAAACTCTTGTCACTTATTCCTCGAAAGTCACGAACACGGGGAAGTGAAACGGATATAAACCTATCGAGAAACTCGTACATTTTAATCTTTCTCAAGGTAACGCGAGCTCCAATAGTCATTCCTTCACGAAGCTTAAAATTGGAAACCGATTTTTTTGCAATAGTAGGCACTGCCTTCTGTCCTGCGATAATCGATAGCTCCTCTAAGGCATCATCAACAATCTTCTTATCCTGCGTAACATCGCCTAAGCCTTGATTGAGACAAATTTTACTAACACGAGGGACTTCCATCATGGACTTATAGTTGAACTCCTCCATGAGCTTGGGAACAACTTCCTCTCTGTATTTTTTCTGTAATCTTGGTGAATAACTCATTACTTAATAGTTTCTCCTGACTTTTTTGAATAGCGAACGAGACTGTCGTCCTCTTGACGACGACCTATACGGGTAGGCTCCCCTGAAGAAGGATCAACCAACATTAAATTAGACATGTGAATGGGAGCCGGTATTTCCTTAATCCCACCCTCTGACTCATTTGTTGGTCTTTGGTGTTTCTTCACGATATTAATCCCCTCTACAATAGCACGGTAATCACCTGGAATAACTTCCAAAATTTCACCACGCTCACCTTTATAAGCCCCACTCAAAACAACAACTTGATCACCCTTTTTAAGCTTAAGCTTGCCCTGGTGGCTATGTTTCTTCTTCGTTTTCATAAATTATTTCTTTTATTTTATACCTATTATAGTACCTCTGGAGCCAGTGATACTATACGCATAAAATCTCTTTCTCTAAGTTCTCTAGCCACAGGGCCAAAAATTCGCGTCCCTCGCGGCTCATCTGTCGGTGTAAGTAAGACTACCGCATTATCATCGAATCGTATATAAGAACCATCATTACGACCAAGCTCTTTACGAGTACGAACGACTACAGCTCTCGATACAGCACCTTTCTTGATACCTCCCGGAGTGGCGTTCTTTACTGACACCACGATAATATCGCCTATTGAAGCATAACGTCTGCGCGTACCACCTAATACTTTAATGCATTGGACAATCTTAGCACCGCTATTATCTGCAACCTTTAATTTTGTTTCCTGCTGGATCATGACCAGTAATTTAAGTCTTTTACAATTATTTCGCTCGCTCTAGAATCTCAATGAGACGCCATCTTTTCTTAGCACTAAGGGGCCGGGTCTCTTCAATCTTTACCGTATCTCCCGTATTGCAATCATTGCCAGGATCGTGAGCAAAAAACTTCTTGGATTTCTTCATAAACTTACCGTAAATAGGATGCTTAATCCTACGTTCTACACTCACAGTAATCGTCTTCTCCATTTTATCACTAGCCACAACCCCGATCCGGGTTTTTCTTATAGATTTATTTTCCTCCATGGGTATTATGATTTACGTCTTCGATTTCTAATTCTTTCTCTCTTTGCCAATTCTGCAGCATCCGCACCGTCCAGTTCTCGACTGCGAAGTTCAGTTTTCATTCGGGCAATATCCTTTCTCATTTTTCGAATACGAATAGGACTATCTAACCCTTTACTCGCATGGTCGAACTTTAACTGCACAAATTCTTTTTCGGAAGTGCGCAACTTCTCTTTGATATCCTCCATGGATAAATCCTTCAAATCTTGCATAAACTTATTTGGCATAGCAATATATTTTCTTACCCTGCGTAATCAGGCCGAATAACAAATTTTGTAATCAATGGTAACTTTTGTGCAGCCAATCGCAAAGCTTCTTGGGCTACTTGCACATCCACCGCACCTACTTCGAATAGAACGCGACCTGGCTTAATTTCACATACATAGTGATCCAGCGCTCCCTTACCTTTACCCATCCGAACTTCTTGAGGCTTCTTAGTAATAGGCTTATCGGGAAATATCCGTATCCAAACTTTCCCCTCACGTTTCATATAACGAGTCATGGCAATACGAGCGGACTCAATTTGCCGACTCGTAATTTGTCCGCGACTCATGGCTTTCAATCCAAAGGATCCAAAAGCAACACGACTACCTCGCTGGGCTAAACCGCTATTGCGACCTTTTTGCTGTTTTCTGTATTTTGTTCTTTTCGGCTGTAACATGGCTCTTTTTCTTTATATTTCATCCGGCTTTTCAAAAGCGTGGCAAAGATAGATAAATTAATGATTTCTTACCGTCTTCTTGACTTTCTTTTTCCTCTTTTGTCTCGATTTCCTTTGGCGATTCCAACATGAGGTGACAAGTCACGCTTTCCAAGGACTTCACCCTTACAAATCCAAACCTTAACACCTATTTTTCCGTAGACCGTATTTGATTCAACAAGTGCATAATCTATATCCGCACGGAATGTATGAAGAGGCGTACGCCCTTGCTTAAATTCTTCTGTACGAGCCATATCAGCACCGTTCAACCTACCCGCAATTCGTATCTTAATTCCCTCCGCTCCAGCACGCATGGTACTTTGAATAGCCATTTTGGTGGCACGACGAAAATTAATTCTTGCCTCCAGCTGACGAGCTACCGTTTCGGCAACAATATAAGCATCAAGTTCAGGCTTCCGGATTTCAACGATGTTAATTTGAACATCTTTTCCAGTTAACTTTTTCAACTCTTCCTTGATTAAATCAACTTCAGACCCTCCTTTCCCAATGATAATACCTGGGCGAGAAGTATGAATGGTTATCGTGATACGCTTAAGGGTTCGCTCTATAATAATAGTTGCCACTCCCCCTTTCTGAACACGTGCTCTCAAGTAAGTGCGAATCTTATGATCCTCTACTACCTTATCAGCATAGTCCTTTCCACCATACCAATTGGAATCCCATCCTTTGATGATCCCTAATCTGTTTCCTATCGGATTTGTTTTTTGCCCCATTATCTACTTATTTATTCCTCTTCAGTTTCAACTCCTACTGGAATCGTGTTTTCTAATTTTAATGTCACATGACACATGCGTTTTCGAATGCGATGAGCCCGACCGTGCGGCGCTGGACGAAATCGTTTAAGCATGCCAGCTTCACCCACTTGAATCTCTCGAACTACCAGATTATAATCATCAGCACTTTCCATCATATCAAATTTGTTCTCCCAATTTGATATAGCCGATAACAATAACTTTTCCAGCCATTGAGCGGCTTCTTTATTCGTATAGCGCAACGTACTCAATGCTTTGTCTACCGGATTGGAGTTGGCACTACTTCCGCGCCCACGAACCAGGTCAGCCACCAAACGCATTTTTCGGGCTGACATCGGACAATTTCTTAATCTTGCAACTGCTTCCATTATATAATCAGATTTACAATGTTCTGAATGAATTATTTCCGGTTACCGGAATGACCTTTAAAACTTCTTGTTGGCGCAAATTCACCTAACTTATGACCCACCATATTTTCAGTAATGAAAATAGGAACAAAGGTCTTGCCATTATGCACACCTACAGTTAGTCCAACCATATCGGGAATAATCATAGATGCACGAGAGTAAGTCTTTATTACAGACTTCTTCTTCGTACTTTGCGCCTTTTCGACCTTGTTTAACAACTTATGATAAACATAAGGTCCTTTTTTAATTGATCGTGCCATTTCTCTTATTTAGAAATAATTGAATTACTTTCTTTTACGCTTACGCTCAGTGATAATCATCTTAGTAGAGTACTTTTTAGGCTTCCGCGTTTTAAACCCTTTTGCCTTAACACTTGTACGAGACCGTGGATGCCCCCCGGAAGCTCGCCCTTCTCCACCACCCATCGGGTGATCAACAGGGTTCATGGCAACACCACGCGTGCGTGGACGAATACCTTTCCATCGATTTCTTCCCGCTTTGGCAAGAACTTCCTGGTTATGATCCGGATTACTAACTCTTCCCATAGTGGCCATGCAGGCTTTCAAAATCCTTCTAACCTCACCACTAGGTAATTTAATAATAGCATATTTACCCTCGCGTCCTACAAGTTGAGCACCAGTGCCGGCTCCACGAGCTAATTGTGCACCCGCTCCCGGTCTCATTTCAATGCAGTGAATCATTGATCCTACCGGAATCTCAGCCATTGGCATTGCATTGCCTACATTGAAAGGAGAGTTTGTTCCTGATACAATTTCATCACCTACCTGCAATTTCTCAGGAGCAATTATATATCTCTTTTCACCATCCTTATAGGCTATTAAAGCGATATAAGCAGAACGATTCGGATCGTATTCGATAGTCTTAACAAATCCTGGAATTCCGTGCTTATTTCGTTTAAAATCGATAACGCGGTATCTCTTTTTATGTCCTCCACCTCTATACCGAACAGTCATTCGTCCTTGATTATTACGACCTGCCTTCTGATGACGCTTGCTTAAAAGCGACTTTTCAGGCTTGTTCGCAGTAGTCAAGCTCTCATGCCTATTACTCAATCGAAATCGAGTGCCTGGAGTTGTCGGATTATACTTCTTTACTGGCATAACTATTTACTTTTCTTCGCTATCCTTAAATTTCACCGTAATAATCAATAATGTCACCTTCGGCAACAGTTACTACAGCTTTTTTATATGCGGGCTTTCCACCCATGACATAGCCGGCTTTAGTGGATTTCAACTTCCGCTTTGCCGGTATAATATTTGTATTGATGTGCTGAACGTTAACATTATACATATCCTGAACAGCATCCTTAATTTGTCCTTTGTTTGCTCTTTTATCAACGATAAAAGTGTACTTATTCTCATTCTCTGCCAACATCTCACTTTTCTCAGTTATTGCTGGCCGGACTAATACTTGATAAACCATAATTCGTTCGTTTAAGATAATAGAGTATTCATTTTCTCCGCAGCAGTCTCAGTGAATAGAATTTGATTCGCCTGCATGAGATCATAAATATTAACGGATCCAACCGTCTTTGCATTTACATTAGGTAAATTCCTGGTCGATAAAAACACATGGTGCTCATTTTCTCCAGAGAGAAAAAGGACCTTTTGATCCTGAATATTTAATGACTGTAATATTTGGACAAATTCTTTCGTTTTTGGGGAATCAAAAGAAAAATCTTCTATTACAGAGATCATTCCTTTTGCCAATCGATCCGATAATACAGAAGTTCTAGCCAATCGACTTACCTTCTTATTAATACGCTTTCGATAAGATCTTGGCCGAGGACCAAAGATACGGCCACCTCCTCTAAAAATAGGATTTTTAATATCACCGGCACGGGCCGTACCCGTTCCCTTCTGCTTTTTAATCTTTCTTGTGGAACCAGCAACAGCATTTCTCTCTTTCGCAGAGTGAGTCCCTTGTTGCTGGGCACTTTGATAAGCCTTAACAGCAAGATAAACAGCGTGCTCGTTGCCTTCTACTTGAAAAACATCTTCCGACAATTCTACCGAACGTCCGGTCGATTTTCCTCCTATATCTAATATATCAGCTTTCATCACCCTTTATTTTTCTATGATTACAATTCCACCTTTATGACCAGGCACAGCACCTTTCAAAAGGATTAAGTTCTTATCACCAAATATTTTGACCACTTTAAGGTTTTGTATTTTGACCCGAGTGCCGCCAGTTCGCCCACCCATTTTCATTCCTTTCACAACCTTAGCTGGGTATGAGGCAGCACCAATTGAACCTGGCGCGCGACCCCGATTATGCTGACCATGAGTTTGGTCGCCAACACCTCGGAATCCGTGTCGCTTTACGACACCTTGAAAGCCTTTACCTTTGGAGGTACCAATTGCTGAAACAGTATCTCCTTCCTGAAATACTTCCTCTAGCTGAATAGAGTCTCCGATCTTTTTGTCGATGAAAAAATTTCTAAATTCGATTACATCTCTTTTTGGAGTCGTCGAAGCATTTTTAAAATGCCCCAACATGGCTCGAGTCGTGTGCTTCTCTTTCTTATCGTGAGCAGCAAGTTGAAGGGCATTATAGCCTTCTTCGTCTTCCGTTTTCACAGAAGTCACAACATTGGGTTCAACTTGTACTACAGTACAAGCCCAATTTTCTCCTGCCTCTGTAAATACAGAGGTCATTCCTATTTTCTTACCGATTAATCCGTCCACGGTCTTATCTTTTCAATTTGATAAAAACATGCATTCAGACATGAGCCTGAATCCACATGAAATAATATTTCTCGTATCAACGACTATACCTAAAAAAGGTATTTACGTTAATTTCACTTGAATGTCAACACCTGAAGGAAGCTCTAACTTAGATAGCGCATCCACAGTTTTTTGTGTTGGTGTATAGATTTCAATCAAGCGCTTGTGCGTCCGCAATTGGAACTGCTCACGAGACTTCTTATTCACATGCGGCGACCGCAAGACAGTGAATATTTCTTTCTCAGTGGGCAGCGGAATCGGACCGGTGACTACTGCACCGCTAGTTCGCACGGTCTTAACGATTTTCTCGGTCGATTTATCGACTAAGTTGTGATCGTAAGAGCGCAATTTGATTCTGATTTTTTGATTCATGACCCAGTTCTAAAAGTTGTTAGGTAATTTATACGTTAATTTCGCCTTTGGCTTTCTCTATGATTTCTTTTGAAACTCCAGATGGTGCAGGTTCGTAATGGCTAAACTCCATGGAAGAAGTTGCACGGCCGGATGTTATGGTACGCAAGTGCGTCACATAACCAAACATCTCACTTAATGGTACATCAGCTCGAATTATTACTCCAGCGCCCTTAGAAGTCTGTCCTTTTACAAGGCCACGACGACGATTAAGGTCACCAATTACTCCGCCTGTATATTCCTCAGGTGATGTGACTTCTAATTTCATGATCGGCTCAAGAATTACGGGCTTGGCTGTCTTAGCAGCAGCTCTAAACCCTTCCTTGGCGCAAAGCTCAAATGCAATAGGTTTCGAATCCACAGGGTGAGTAGACCCATCATAAACTCGGACCTTCATATTATCAATAGTATAACCGGCAAGAACCCCATTATCCATCATTTCATTAAAGCCTTTCTCAACAGCAGGCAATAATTCTCTTGGAATAGACCCTCCCTTGATATCATTTACAAACTGGAGTCGCTTCTTTCCGGATTTATAATCATCACTCTCCAAAAACTCTTCATCCACAGGTCCCAACTCAAAGGACATGTCCGCAAATAAACCTGACCCCCCACTCTGCTTCTTCAATCTCTCTCTATGGTCAACAGTATGCGTTAACGCCTCTTTGTATGTAACCTGAGGTTCACCCTGGTTTACTTCAATTTTAAATTCTCGTTTCAACCGGTCAACAATGATCTCGAGGTGAAGCTCCCCCATACCACTAATCACCGTCTGGTTGGTATCTTCATCAAAAGTAACTTGAAAGGTAGGATCTTCTTCTGCTAATTTACCCAGAGCCATTCCAAGTTTCTCTAAATCTTTTTGTGTCTTAGGCTCAATCGCTAAACCAATTACAGGCTCAGGAAAAACCATACTTTCCAAAATGATAGGCGCATCCTCTGCGCAAAGCGTATCGCCCGTTTTAATATCTTTGAACCCGACAGCAGCAGCAATATCTCCTGCTTCTACTTTATCAACCGCTTTCTGTTCTTTCGAGTGCATCTCGTAAATCCGACTAATACGCTCTTTTTTACCAGATCTCGAATTGTGAATATAACTTCCTGCCTCAAGTTGACCTGAATATACACGGAAGAAAGCTAAGCGACCTACGTAAGGATCGGTCGCGATTTTAAATGCAAGTGCCGCAAACGGCTCATTCACATCTGGCTTCCGCGAGATCTCTTCTTCTGTGTCCGGATGAATACCGGTAACGGCTTCAACATCCATGGGACTAGGCAAAAATGCACATACGGCATCAAGAACAGCTTGAACTCCCTTATTCTTAAAAGCTGAACCGCACATCATTGGAACAAACTTGTGATCCAATACAGCAGCGCGAACCGCTTCAATCATTTCAGCTTCAGTAATGAGGTTGGGATCCTCAAAAAACTTCTCCATCAAACTATCGTCGTACTCAGCTACCTCTTCCAACAATTTCTCTCTATGCTCCGCCACAGTGTCCTTCAACTCTTCTGGGACAGCAATACGTTCATAGGTCATTCCAAAATCCTCTTCATTCCAAATCAAAGCCTCACCAGAAATGAGATCAACAACACCTTTGAAATCATCCTCCGCTCCTATGGGAACCTGCAATGCAACGGCTTTGGAACCCAACATCTCTTGAACCTGGCTGCATACCATAAAAAAGTCGGCACCCTGTCGATCCATTTTGTTCACAAAACCGATTCGAGGCACTTTGTAGTTATCTGCCAGCCTCCAATTCGTCTCTGATTGAGGCTCCACACCATCTACCGCACTAAACAGAAAAACCAAGCCGTCCAAAACACGTAAAGATCTATTCACCTCTACAGTGAAATCCACGTGGCCAGGAGTGTCAATAATGTTTACAGTGTAATCATTATCTTTCCACGGCCACTTGGTTTTAGTGGCAGCAGAGGTAATTGTAATACCACGCTCCTGCTCTTGCTCCATCCAGTCCATCGTGGCAGCACCATCATGAACTTCACCTATCTGGTGACTAATACCTGTGTAGAACAAAACGCGCTCAGTCGTGGTTGTTTTCCCCGCATCAATATGAGCAGCGATTCCAATATTTCTCGTAAATTTTAAATCCTTATTTGCCATGTCTTGAAATTGTCTCTTCTATTATGTGTTTATCGAAGTGTATTATACTCTAAAGTGCGCAAATGCTCGATTGGACTCAGCCATTCGGTGTGTCTCTTCCTTCCGCTTCACAGCCGCACCTTCACCTTTTGATGCCGCAATAAGTTCTGCTGCCATCTTGTCTGCTATACCCTTACCGTTTCGCTCTCGTGAAAAACGAATCAACCACTTCATACCGATCGACATTTTTCGAGCTGCAGGTATCTCAGTGGGAATCTGAAAAGTTGCTCCTCCAATACGCCGCGACCGAACTTCTACCTGAGGCATGGCATTATTGATAGCCTTTTTCCAAACTTCATAAGGATCTTCTTCCGTTCTCTCTTTAATAATATCCATGGCATCGTAAAAACACTTAAATGCAGTGGACTTTTTCCCGGAGTACATCATGTTATTTACAAACTGCATAACTAATGGATCCGAAAATCGAGGATCGGGCTGAATGGCTCTTATTTTTGGTCTTCTCTTTCTCATCGACTATTTATTATTACGCTACAATTTATTTTTTAGGCCTTTTGGCTCCATACTTAGATCTACTCTGAAGTCGATCCTGAACACCAGCTGTATCTAAAGCCCCTCGAACGACTGTATATCGAACTCCGGGAAGGTCTTTCACCCGACCACCGCGTATCAAAACAATACTGTGCTCTTGCAAATTGTGCCCCTCACCGGGGATATATGCAATCACTTCAATACCATTCGTCAATCGCACTTTCGCTACTTTCCGTAGAGCCGAATTTGGCTTCTTAGGTGTTGTAGTATATACACGAGTGCAAACACCCCTTTTCTGCGGACAGGAATCTAAAGCACGGGATTTACTCGCCATGCTAATTTTCTTTCTTCCCTTTTTTACCAATTGGTTTATCGTAGGCATCTTGTCATCTGGTTCTTATTCACAATATTTTACTTCTTTCAAAGACGCTATGCGCCCTCTTAAGCGACTGCAAAGATAGAACTATTTTTTTCCCTTGCAAAAAATATATTCAAATGATATGTAAATAAATCACAGATATTTTCTGATTCTAATTCATTATCTATCTTTATGCCTATTGCTTCACCAAAATCTAGTCGGAACTTCTTTAAACTTCTCCCCCCCTATTTGTTTATTATCAGTATGGAATTAATCGATTATCATCAGCTCAGAAAACGAAAATATAAAGAACTTATCGAATCCCTGGGCGGAAGATTTAGTTGGTTTAATCGAATCAAAATGGGTGGAACAGGTGTAGGAGGACTTACCTTATTAAAAGATGTAAATCCCAAAGTCCTCCTTCGGTTTCCTGATACTACCGAACCCGTTAAATTTTCCATCGAAATGCTTCAAGAAGGAATTATGCTAGGCTTTAACAATACGAAAGAAGTTAAAATCCTTCCTTTTTTGAAACCAAAAGTTGCCTATTCCATTCAAAAAGAAATGGTCTCTTTGAAAGGTCTGAAAAAGGTGGAAATTATCGAGCTGATTCTCGACGAAGAAATTTTCACCATCCAAACAGATGGATGGAACTCGAAGGACGTAAACGCCTTTTTGAGTAAATTAGAATCCTATTACAATCGTATACATATATAAGTTATGAAAAAAGGTCATTGGCTATACAGCATCATCAACTATAAGTGTCCCAAATGTCACACAGGGGATTTATACCCGGGAAACGCTTTCGATTTTTCAAAAGTCTTTTCGATGAATGATAATTGCAACCATTGCGGTCAGGAATTTGAAATTGAACCTGGCTTTTATTGGGGGTCCATGTATATAGCTTATGGCTTAGCGTCCGGAATTATGCTCGCCGGCTTTGCTGTTCTTTACTTTTTCTTTTCCGTTGAGGTCACCACAGGCATTCTCATTGTGGCTGGTGTTTTAGTTCTCCTTTACGCCTGGGTATTTCGAACTGCACGCGCTATCTGGATTAATATTTACGTATCCTATGATAAAAAAGCAGACGAACAACCCGAATTATATAAAAACAGCTCCAAAAAAAGCTAAGTAAGATAAGATAGCCATTCTTATAGATATGAACCGAGGCAATCAGTTCATTATCCAGCAAATCAAAGTTGTGAGCTTATTACCCAATTAATGGCTATCCTTTCAAATAATGGCATACATAGCCTTTTATGTTTTTTTTTAGCTTCAAAATAACAACTACAATTTCTAAATTTCACCCATCTTTTGCGACCATTGGGGTAGACAAAATTCTGCAAGGGAACGTCCCTCTCTTTGCATGTAACAAAATAAGTCAGTAGATAGGTGATAAGCGATGCCTTTCGAACATTACGGATAACTTATCTGCCTGAATTCACTCCATAAATCCGCCCCCATCGATCAACCTGAAATAAAAAATTCTAAGCTCATGCTGCCGGACTCCTTCTTTGACTAAACTTAACTGTAGACACTTAAGTTTTTAATGCCCTGAATGACAACAGTTTAAACAATTTACAGCTACGCCCTGTTAATAAAATAAAATCATTTATGAAAGGGAGTTGGATTTACGGTTTCTTGCTATTCGCTGGTTTTCTATTGTATTTTCTCATTATGAGAGGCTTAGGTCTCTATACAGATTTAAACCTGCGGGTCTTTAATATTGTAATACATTCCGCTTTTATTTATTTGGCAATTCGCTCCTATTACCTATCTCACCCCGAAAAACAAACTATAAATTACGTCAAAGGAGCTCTAGCAGGCATCAGACCTGGGGTTATTGGAGTGGCCTTATTTGGTTTATTTCAGCTCATTTACTTGCATTTCGATGAAACTCTCATGCAATCACTTCAAGATAATGAAATGGTGGGAACTCATCTAAATCCTTTCACGGCAGCAGGGATCGTTTTATTTGAAGGATTAGCAACTACTATAATTTTATCTTACATCCTAATGCGAATTGTGGATGCACAAATGAATAAAAAATATCTCGTTCGAGAAGAAAAATAAGTTCCACATTGGATGAGTAGTTCCTTTGGGTTTCAACTAATGAAAGTTGACTTTAGATTAGTTTGGTTTCAATTGGGACCTTATCGGCGATACTTTAAAAAATACTAATTATTGCGATCAATAAATTGATCTATGAATGAAAAGAGGGAAGTAAGTTGATCCGGGGGGAAAAATTGGTTCACATTTTGTTTAGCTTCTTGAATTTTAGTCCTGGCCATGCGTCCGATTTGGTCTTTAATCTTATACTGATCGAGTAATTTTTTTACGAACTCAACTTCTGAATCTATCAATTTATCTCCGCTCCAAATTTGGCTAAACATTTCCGCATCTGAATTAGACATACGATCTCGCAAACTAATAATTAGACAGGTCTCTTTTTTATTATAAATATCCCCTGCTGCTCTCTTTCCAGTTGTATCTTCGGCAAATACATCCAAATAGTCGTCCCAAATTTGAAAAACAATGCCGGATTGAACACCAAACTGGTACAGAGCATTAGCCTGCTCAACAGAAACACCGGACGCCCGGGCTCCGGCATACAAACTGAAGCCAAGTAAAACAGCTGTTTTCTGTCTCACCATTTCTTCGTAATCATCCATAGAAACATCCTCAGCGGTCTCAAAAATCATGTCCCGCTCCTGTCCTTCACATACCTCCTGCCCCACCCGCAGAAACAATTCCATCACATCATCCAAATCCGACATCGAGTGACAGGCAGAATTAATGATCTGGGTGGCTAAAATCAACATCAGATCACCAGATAAAATAGCAGCATTGGTACCGAATTTTTTGTGAACGGCTTCCTGACCTCGCCTCAAATCGGCCTGATCCATAATATCATCGTGAAGCAGGGTGAAATTGTGAAAAACCTCTATGCCTAATGCCATTTCGAGGTGGACAGCATTCACCTCTCCAAAGGTATCACCAGACAGCAAAGTCAAGACAGGTCGAAATCGCTTACCTCCAATACTGAGGATATATTGGATGGGCTCATAAACTGAAGCGGGTTCACCACCCCACCGCCGTTCGTTCAGAAAAGACTCAAATATAGAGCGATACGTATTTGTATTTTTCATAATCAATTAGAAAAAGGATAATTCCGGCATTAATTCCCACTCGCAAAATAATCAAAAATATCACTATTCAGCCCCATTGAACCTAAACTCGCCCCCGCCTGAATATTTTTAATTTCTACATTCATGACCGCATTTTTATGCTGCTGAGCAACCAGGGCACCATTGTATAAGGTATCCCAATCCTCAAAGCTAAATTCCATCCCCCCAACGGGCACGATCGAAACCCACATTTGAAACGACTCTGGGCGCCCTGTTTCATCCAGCCACCATAGATAAGAATCTCCCGGGGTCACACCCCCACTTTGATAAGTCACTAAAAGTCCCTGGCGCCCATCCTGCTCTACAATACCTCGACTTGTACCCGGATCGCGAACTTTCACAAAAGCGTTCATCCAAAATGCATCATTGCAAAATCGCTCAAAAGCTTCCTCCAAATACGACGTAGGATCTTCTACCCTCTCACCATTCTCCCAGGCCGCACCTTCAATCTTATTCGGGTCCAACAAAACCTCTGTTTGCTCCCATTTTACCTGAACTTTATGGTCCTTTTTATCCCAAACATAATGCGCCCGATCCATAAATGACCACTGAATATATCCCAAAGAATCCCACGCCTCTTTATTCACAGCGCTCAACATTCTATCCGCCAAGGCCTCAGCTTCAGGTCCAGACCGGGCATCAGGCAAGGACTCGCTATTCCATTCAATAAAGCCCCAAACAGATATAGCTAGAACAACAACAGCAATTCCAATACCAATCGCCCACTTTTTCATATTCATTAAATTTTCTTTACAACAACCTTCTACCTCAACAGTTTTTATAAATTTTTGGGCGTGCCCCTCGAGGGTCCTCCAAAGGTCGGTCCCTCGGGGTCGGGCCCCTTCGGGCTATCGGACCTTCACTTCGTTCGGTCGCACCGCATACCGCGGCGCCCCTCCGTACCCCTCACGCAATGAATCCGGCCACATTTCCCTAAATGTATTATTTATTAGACTGTGGTTCAAGCTTGAACCGAATGTCAAAAGGCGTTCTCACTTGCTCCTTGCCCTCAAATCTGGAATCCAGAGATACAATAAAAGTATAGCGGCCGCTCAATTTATAAGTACCTGACCACTCAATATCCTTTCCATTTAAGTTCTCCCGGAGAACCATTTTATCCTCAATGTCCATAATCATGAGTTGAATGGATGGATGCCCCCCACTTAGAGTAACTGAAATGTCAGAACCATAGCCACCATCTATATGGTAGTATTTCGCATCTCGACCTTGAATATACGCACTGTATTCTGCCCAATGTTCAGTCGGATGAAAATCTTCAACAAGGATCATATCAATGACGGGATCTCGATCCTCAACTTCAGTGGTAATCGGTCCGTTTGAGGTAGGACTCGTTGATGATTTCTGTTCATCAGTTGCAGATTCAGTCTCCTGCTGAGCGCAGGAAATAAACACACTAAAAAGGAGCGCAAAAAGCATTATCGTTCGCATGGTTGTTTTGTTTTCCACAAAAGTAATCAATTCGCCAGATTCGGAATGACCTCAATTTCCAGACGCCACTTTCAATTTTGGAGCTATCCACATCGCAAGCAAACAGAACGCGATAGATAAGAAACCCACGTAATAATAATTATCTAATTGGCCCTCCTCATTCACATACACTATGGCACCGGCGATCAATGAGGCCATAGCCACAGAGAGTTGCTGCAGTGCAGATTTCACACTCATGAAGCTACCCCGCGTCTTGGGGCCTACGGCAGCTGTTATCATTGTGTTAGGAGCAATCATACGACCACTTCCCAACACGAAAAATAATGAAGTGACGATCAAAGCTACCGGTATGGCCGTTGGGCCCATATTTGTAATAAAGAGTACCGGAATGAAAGAGAGAACCACTACAACAAAAAAGGTCCTCAGGGCACCGTAACGATCTGTTATCCAGCCGATCAACGGCCCCGTCACAATGGTTAGAATGCCACCAGCCAAATAAATATAGCTGATTTGGTATTGTTCAAAGCCGACGTTTCTTACCATAGAAGGAGTAATAAATGGGATTACCAAAAAATGTCCTAATACGAGAAAGACGCCCAACCATAGTGCCCGAGTCTGATTGGAATCCTGAACAATATCTTGCACGGTCTGTCTTATGGATCGCTTTTCTTGTTCAGTATGAGCCATCATTTCCGGCATGATAAAATACATCCAGATAAACAAAACAAGACCGATAGCGGCCAAAAAATAAAAAGGAAAAGACCAGGTATAAACCGCTGCGAAATACAATCCGAATGGAACACCTAGAGCTGAAGCCGCTGAAAAAGCAGCCATCAAAATACCAATGGCTTTACCCCGCTGTTTAAAACTGTACAAATCACTCACAATAGCTAATGCCAGAGCTCCAATCAACCCTCCAAATATCCCAGTGACAAAGCGAAGGGCAAGCAGGGCTTCATAGGAGTCTGCCCACCCACAAAAAAAAGTACTAATAGTGAATCCTCCATATACAAATAGAAGGCTCTGCCGCCTGCCAAAATAATCCAATGTAAAGACGCCCAATAGACTGGAGAAAAAGGCGCCTATAGCATAGCTCGAGATCAAATAAGAAAATTGAGAAGCTTTGATACCAAACTCCTTCATAAAGATATCACTCAATGGCATCATAATCATGACATCCATGATATGAGTAAATTTCACGGCAGAAAGAAGAAGAACTAAGATTCGCTTTTGCATAGACAATACCCAAAATAGGCTTTCCCAATATTATAGGTTTTTAGATTCAATTTGTAAGCAATAGAAATAAAAAAGTAAAAATATAAGGATTGTCAACAACTATTGTTTTGAATGAAGGGACAAAAATTTCAAAATTAACCAAGAGATGGAAGGGAATTTTAGATATTTGAGCTATAAATCAAAATACAAACAATTATGGCCGCAATACGAAACAGAGATTACGCATTATTAATCGCGCGCCTGGTATTTGGAGGACTGATGATCACTCACGGCTGGCCCAAATTCATGAAAATCATAAATTCAGATTGGGGCTTTGCAGATCCTTTGGGTATAGGAGCGGCACCCAGCTTAATTTTGACCGTATTTGCGGAATTATTTTGTGCAGTGGGCTTGGTTTTGGGCTGGAAAACCCGATTATGCGCCATCCCTTTAATATTCACCATGCTTGTAGCAGCACTGATCGTACATGGAAGTGATCCCTTAGCTGATAAAGAACATGCGCTTTTATTTCTGGGAGGATTTGCTGTATTAGCCTTCATGGGAGCCGGGCGTCTATCTATCGATAGAAAGTAAACGCATTTAATACCCATACCTACAACATAGATAGTTACAGCTGCAAGAACAGTCTGCAGGGGCTTTGCTATTCCATCGATTTCTTTCAAGCTATCGCAAACGATTGCGGCAGGGATAGTAAGGGCCTGGGCCGGAATCGGCCGAGGGTACCGAGCCGCAAAAATGCGGCTCGAGTACGGAACCCCTGAATAGCCCGACCCCATCCTCGAAAGCGCCTCGCGCTCCTCGGGATGGGGTGCCGCCCAAAAAAAAATAAAAAATAAGGAACGCTTAAAAATCAGCTTGACACTCATAAGTGAAATAACTAATTTATATACTTATGAAATCATGTCAAGAATGCGGGGAGCCTTTCCGAGGCCGCACCGATAAAAAGTTTTGCACGGCAGATTGTCGGTCTGCTTTTCACAATCGAAAATACCGGGATCAAAATAATATGATGCGGAACATCAACAACTGTCTTCGACGCAACCGGCGAATTCTAAGGGAACTGTGTGACAAGCAGCTTAATAGAGTAAATCGGAATGAATTGCTTCAGCGTGGATTCCGGTTTGGATATTGCACGCATGTGAAACAAGACGAAAAAAGGGCGATTCATTATTGTTATGATGTGGCTTACTATGAGAAACAGGGGGCGGTCTATGTAGAGGCAAAAACCGCATAATATTTGGCCATAGACGCGGGATAATCGTTACCTTTGTTTTATGTTATCCCTATTGGCAGAAAATGAGATCTTATTGCTGTTTGTTGTAGCGGCTATCGGCTATGCGCTAAGTAAGGTCCGCATATTTGGAACAAGTCTGGGGATTGCAGCCGTGCTATTTGTGGGTTTAATCATTGGTGGTTTGGATCCCGAGCTAAGGATGTCTGAAGTCGTCATTTGGCTGGGACTGAGTATTTTTGTTTACAGCATCGGACTCAATAGTGGGCCCAGTTTTTTCAGCACATTTAAAGACCGCGGAGCCCGCGACATCCTTTTTATTTTGCTGATGCTTTCTCTTTCGGCCAGTTTGGCGGTAGGAATCCACTATCTGTTGCAATTTGAAGCTGCTATTACCTCGGGAATCTATGCAGGTGGCTCTACAAACACACCGGCTCTGGCAGGTCTTTTAGATATTATTTCGAAGGGAGACGGCGTCGACTTCATTCGTTCAGAACAGGAAAAGGCAGTCACGGGATATTCCCTCACCTACCCCATGGGTGTAATTGGCGCAATGGTGTCAATAGCATTAGTACAGCGGTTGCTACGTATTGACTTCAAATCAGAAGAACAAGAATTAGAACATTTGTATCCGTCGCGTCGCGCATTATCCAATGCGAATATTTTCGTTGAATGGGAAAATCCAAAGGGGTTGCAGATCCGGGATTTAATTCGCAAACAAAAGTGGTCTATCGTTTTTGGCCGAATGAGCCGAGATGGTCAGGTAAGCTTATCCTCCTACGATACCATTTTGCAGGCAGGTGATGAGATTGTGGTTGTCGGTTCAGCCCATGCAGTGAAAGAGGTAACTGCGTTTTTGGGACGAAAATCAGAGCGGAAACTCACCTTCGATCGATCTGAGTATGACTATCGACGCATTTTTGTCTCAAATCCGAAAGTCGCGGGACAAAGAATTGCCAGTTTAAATCTCAATGAAAAATTCTCGGCATTGATTACTCGCATTCGTCGGGGGGATATTGATTTGTTGGCGAATGGCTCCACCGTTTTAGAATTAGGTGATCGGGTTCGTTTTGTGGCTCGGAGAAAAGAAATGAGTCGTGTTTCCCGGCTATTTGGTGATTCGTATGAAGCTCTGAGTAAAATAGATTTATTTTCTTTTGGCTTGGGTATGGCAATGGGATTGATTTTGGGAATGATGACTTTTGAATTGGGTGAGTATAGCTTCAAATTGGGGATGGCCGGAGGGCCGCTCATCGTAGGCTTATTGCTAGGAGCACTGCGGCGAACGGGCCCGATTGTTTGGTCACTACCCTTTTCTGCGAACATTAGTCTGCGACAGATCGGACTCATTTTCATGTTAGCGGGCATCGGAGTAAACTCGGGATACAACTTCTTTTCCATTGTAGGATCAGGGGGAGGAGGTTGGATATTTCTCGCTGGAAGTGTGTTTAGTTTCCTCACGGCTACGTTTACACTTATTATAGGTTATAAAGTTCTGAAGATCCCATTTAGCATCTTGTTAGGTATGGTGGCCACTCAACCCGCCATTTTGGATTATGCCATGGAAAAAACGGATAATAAACTTCCCGTGATCGGATTCACTTTAATGCTGCCTGTGGCCGTTGTTTTCAAAATCATATTCACTCAATTTCTGTATTCCTTTTTATCGTAGGTGACCCTCCGAATTTTGTATCTTTAAATCTAAGTAAATATTATGGATCCACTGATTTGGCGCTTGCTGTTATACTTTTTCATTACAGCCCTGGTAACGGGGATAATTATAAAGCTCACTCGATGGATTCTATATAAAATTTTCCAGAGACTCAATCGAGGGGAAAAACAGCGTTTTGATCCGACCAGTTACAGCTTTATTTCCAACGCCATTAGTTTCTCCTTTATCCTCATAGCCCTACTCATTTTTATTTTCGGAATTCCCCAGTTGCGCGTATACGGGGAGAAGATATTTGTTGGGGCGGGCTTATTGACTATTGCAGTGGGCTTTGCTTCACAATCTGCTATTGCCAATATAATAGGAGGCATCTTCATTGTTCTTTTTCGTCCTTTCCGAGTTAATGACGTGGTGAATATTAATCTTAATTTGGGTGTTGTTGAGGACATTACCTTAAGGCATACTGTCATTCGGAACTTTGAAAATCGCCGGATAATTATTCCCAACTCCATCATCAGTAATGAAACAATAATCAACAGTACGATCAATGACTTGCGAATTTGCAATTTCATTGAATTGAGTGTTGCTTTTGAGGCCGATATGGACAAGGCGTTCAAAATCATTCGAGAAGAGGCCATGGCCCATCCGCTTTATATTGATAACCGAAAACCCGAGGATATTGAGGAAGGGGTGCCAGCAGTTCGAATTCGAATATTAAACTGGCTGGATTCGGGCGTCCAGGTTCGCGCTATGGTATGGACCGAAAACCTGGCCGATGGTGTGGAATTAAAGTCGAATCTATATAAGCGGATTTTAGAGCGCTTTAGAGTTGCTGATATCGAAATTCCATACCCGCATCGAACGATAGTAGAAAAAAAATATCCCCCAGCGAAGAACACCGCTGAGGGATAATATAAAATTTATCTATCCAGACCTCTAATTATTGCCGAGGATTAGCGGCAGTCCATCTTTCCCACTACCTACAACAACAACTTTGGAGTTGCTCGAAGTGGCCAATTCAATGGTCGCATCAATCCCTTTATCCTTCAGGATATTCGGTGTAAGACTTTTATTTAAGATCTGATTGGCTTCGGCATCTGCTTCAGCAGCAATAATCTTACGTTCTGCTTCTTTTCTCTCTCGCTCTAATCTAAACTCATACTCTAAAGCGGCTTGTTCTTGCTCAAGTTTTCTTTCAATGGCATCTTGAAGTGTTTTAGGTAGATTTACCTCCCTGATAAGTATAGCATCTACTTGGATAAAGCGACGTTCAATCGAAATTCGCGCTTTATCAAAAATTTCTTGCTGAATCGTCTCACGCTTAGTTGAATACAACTCCTCGGGCAGATACTGACCAATTACTTCTCGGGTAGCCGATCGGATTTCAGGCAAAACGATTCGCTCGTGATAGGTTCTTCCAATTTGATTGTGAAGATCAGGCAAACTATCAGCATGGGGTCGGTACCGGTAGGAAAGGTCAATTTGAATGGTTAGACCGTTTCGTGACAAGACAGACATTTTTTCATAGTTCTCATTTACACGCACGTCATAAATGTACATGGTGTTCCAGGGTGCTACCACATGAAAACCCTGTTTATATATCTTGTCCATTTTAAGTCCGCCTCCGAAGCGCTCAAAAAGAACTCCTCGGTGCCCCGCATCGATAGTAAGGAATGTCGTGTTCGTTAAAACGGCGAAAAGGATAAGAGCCACTACTCCTATCACAATCAAATTAATGACCTTCTTGGGGTTTGGCCCCTGATTATTCCCCGGAATATTTATTGTACTCATTCAGTTTTATTTTTACAATAATACAAAACATTAAACTCAATCTTGTTCAAATTGACCTTCACTTTCGAACTAATTCCCGATAGAAAGTCTCTATCTCTTCAGCGACTTCCATGGGATTCCATTGTAACATACATTTAAAGTGTCCCATTGGACATTTAGACTTTCCATATTTAGTACAAGGTCTGCACTTGAGTCCGGAGACTTTAATATTTAAAACGGGAACCTCATTTCTTCCGTAATAGGGATACATGCCAAATTCTTTACTCGTGCTTCCCCAAAATAAAACGATTGGTTTTTTTAAAGCCGCAGCAATATGCATCATGCCGGTATCCGGGGCCATGACCAAAGAGGCACCGCTTATAACAGAGGCGGATTCCTGAATACTCAGTTTTCCAGTCAGGTTCATCAAGGGGCCAGAAATAGACTCAGCAATTTGATTCGCCCTTTCTAAGTCGTCTGGTCCTCCAATAAGGACTACAGGGGCTGAGATGTGGTTGAGAAGGGGGATGGCCTGGCTAATTGGAACCTGTTTTGTATAATGCGCTGCCCCAACGGCAAAAACGACATACTCTTCAAAGTTCGGGTCTGATAATTGAAATCTCTGTTTAGGAGAAATAAAAAAATCCAAACCTTTTTCATCATTTACTACGTCGAGACATGAAAGGGTATCCAGATACCTATCGACAATATGCAAATCGGGAAGGCGGTTGTATTTCAGATTCACGAAAAGCCACTTTTCAACGTTGAGCTTATTGAAACGCCGAGTGGGAACTCCCATTAATTTAGAGAAACTAATGGATCGGATATTATTGTGAAGATCAACAATGAGGTCAAAATGTTGCTCCTTTAGTCGCTTAGTCAGAGATGAAACAGACTCTCCTTTTTTGAGCAGCCATAGTTTGTCAACATACGGGTTCTCTGAAATCAGGCTTTCAAAACTAGATTTTGTTAGATAGTGGACCTCAGCCGAGGTTTGATTTTTCAAGACCCTCAGCACTGGACTTGTCAGGACGATATCCCCCATTGAGCTAAACCTGATGACCAGTATTTTGCGATAGTCTTTCACTACTTTTTCTCTTTAGGACTGTTCTAAAATATTTAAAGATATGTTAATGTCCTTTCAATAATCAAAGAAATCAGAATAATTCTTTACTTTTGAATCAAACAAATATACAATCTCATGAAAAAGATTATTTTATTATCTCTGGCAATGTTCGCTTTCGGTCATTTTGCCATGGCACAAAGCGAAGTAGAAGAAAAGCAATCCACTCTAAAAGCTGAAAAAGTTTCAGCTGACAAAAAGTATGCTACAGCTAAAATGAACACTAAGGTGATCACAAAGCGGGAAGCAGAAGTAAAAAATGAATCCAAAAAATCGAAATGCGGATCAAAATCCGGTAAAAAAGCCTGTTGTAGTTCCAAAAAAGGAAAGGCAGATAGCGAAAGTAAAGCTGACAATAATACCGCGCAGCCAGACGCAGAAAAGGGTACTGAATTGGCAAGTGCCGATAAAAAAAGTTGTTGCAGTAAAGATAAAAAGGAAGCCTGCTCCGGAAAAAAGGGAAAAGCCCTTAAAGCTGTGGAAGTCAAACAGTAATATTTCATTCATTTGATAAAAAAAGGTTAGTGCATGCACTAACCTTTTTTTTTGGTTTGCATTATAGAAGAGGTTTCATCTTTGAAGCACTCCATATTCTAATTACATCAAAAACAAATCTGCCATGCATTCAGAAAAAACCCATTCTTTCAAAGAAATGATTAGCCAGGGAATACCGGATCGACTCCCTCCTGCTGCACCAGAACGGGACCATGGAGTCGCCCACGCTCCGATTCGGCGAATTGATGGGCTTCTGAGTATCGAAGAGAAACAGCTTGCGGTGCGTAACGCACTGAGGTACTTTCCGGTAGAATGGCATAAAGAGCTTGCTCCTGAATTCGCCAAAGAATTGAATACATATGGTAGAATTTATATGTACCGGTTCCGTCCAACTTACGATATGCATGCCCGCGGAATTGATCAATACCCACACCAGAGTAAACAGGCTGCATCCATCATGCTTATGATCCAAAACAATTTGGATCCTTTAGTGGCAAAATATCCGCACGAACTCATCACTTACGGCGGGAATGGAGCCGTATTCCAGAATTGGGCACAATACCTTATTACCATGCAAATGCTATCCGAAATGACG
Organism: uncultured Saprospiraceae bacterium; assembly: GCA_964626595.1. Taxonomy (GTDB): domain Bacteria; phylum Bacteroidota; class Bacteroidia; order Chitinophagales; family Saprospiraceae; genus JAWLFI01. The sequence goes on along the minus strand of CAZVFU010000002.1, from coordinate 15,629 downwards.
GATGATCAGACCTTAGTTCTGTATTCTGGGCATCCCATGGGTTTGTTTCCATCTTCATCGCATGCACCCCGCGTGGTCGTGACCAATGGCATGATGATTCCCAACTATTCAAAAGTTGAAGACTGGAATAAATATAATGCCATGGGTGTCACCCAATATGGGCAAATGACTGCAGGTTCATTTATGTATATAGGCCCACAAGGAATTGTCCATGGGACTACAATAACCCTTCTCAATGCCGGTCGTAAAAAAGCCCTGGGAGATCAGAAGCTGAATGGCGCGCTTTATATTACTTCCGGCTTAGGTGGCATGAGTGGAGCACAATCTTTGGCAGCTGAAATTACGGGATGCGTCGGTGTGATTGCGGAAGTGGATTCAGAAATGGTGAATCAAAGATTACAGGACGGATACATAAAAAAAGAAAATGTGTATCGAGACCTTGCGGGTCTGGTTCGCCGGATACAGGAAGAGCGATCTAAAGAGACCGGTATTGCGCTGGTCTATCATGGAAATATAGTGGAATTATGGGAGTACTTAAATGAAAAAGAGGTTCAGGTCGACCTGGGATCAGACCAAACATCCTTGCATAACATTCAGGATTTGGGATACTGCCCGGCAGGATACACATTTGAGGAAGCTGAGGAGCTATTACAGAGAGATAGTAACCAATTTATGGTAGAGGTTCGTTCCAGCTTAAGAAGACATGTGGATGCTGTGAACAAACAAGTAGATGGCGGAATGTACTTTTGGGACTATGGGAACGCCTTTCTCAAAGAGGCGGGTGAGTCAGACGCCGATATTTGGGCAGATAATGACCATAAAGAGTATAAGTACAAATCCTATGTTGAAGACATCATGGGCCCCATGTGCTTCGATTGGGGCTTTGGTCCTTTCCGCTGGGTTTGCAGTTCGAACAGCCCTGAAGATCTAAAAACTACTGATCGAATTGCAGAGCAAGTGCTAAGAGATGAACTGGCTAATGCCATTCCTGAGATTTCAGGACAGTTGCAAGATAACATCGACTGGATCTCAAAGGCTGGAGAGCAAATTCCGCAAGTGGGATCCAAATCACGGATTTTATATGCCGATTCAAGCGGTCGAATTGCATTGGCCCGGGCATTTAACCAGGCCATTGCTAAAGGAGAGCTGAAAGGGCCTGTTATTTTAGGACGGGACCATCACGATGTATCTGGGACAGACAGTCCTTTTCGAGAAACAGCCAATATCTATGATGGATCCAAGTTCACGGCTGACATGGCTGTTCAAAATGTCATTGGTGACTCATTTCGGGGAGCGACCTGGGTATCGCTACACAATGGTGGTGGCGTTGGATGGGGAGAAGTCATCAATGGAGGTTTCGGCCTAGTATTAGATGGCAGTGCCGAATCAGAAAGGAAAGCATCCAACATGTTACATTGGGATGTAAATAACGGAGTTGCCCGAAGGGCTTGGGCGCGAAATCCCGAAGCATTAGCTGCTATTCGAAAAGAAATGAGCCAAACATCGAACTTGAAAATAACCCTGCCCAAAATAGTAGACGACAAACTCATCAGCGATCTATTCTAATATTTTTTGATAGAATAATTTCAAAATAATATCTTTTTCGTTATATTGTAAAAAACTAAAAGCCATGATGAACGAACCGATATCCAGCATAATGACCCGAGATTTATTCACAGTTTCGCCTGATGATACTCTGGACAAAGTAAAAGATATTTTTTCGGAAAAGCATATTCATCATATGCCTGTGGTCGAAAATGACGAACTTGTAGGGCTAATTACGACTTCCGATTTACTATGGCTAAATGAAAGTTTTGATAGTTATCAATACGTGAAGGTTTCTCGTGTGATGACAAAAAAGCTTGCGGTTTTGGAGCCAAATGATAAAATCGGGACAGCGGCACAAGTATTTTTGCGGAATTGGTTTCACGCTTTGCCCATCGTAGAACCCGGTACTAAAAATTTAATGGGTATCGTAACTACTTTTGATATTCTATCCTATTCTTTCAAAAAAGAATATCCCGGGGAGAAAGTTTGAAACCTAACTTTGAAAACTCGGATAAAACCTTAAAGTAGGCAGCAAATTCTTTGCTTTTTTAGTCATTTAATAATCAGGTAAATTTTCCTTTTGTAGAAAAGACATGATACCGCTTCACTTTGATGCCTTAGTAAAAAAGTTCTTACAAATTGCGACTTCAAAATTGATTAGACAACAAATCATAGGCAAGCTTCCTCTCAATTTATTGCATAAATGAACCTCTGGTACTATATAAAAAATTATAGCTACAATGCCCTGCCAAATGTATATTTTCGATGGAGATATCGCTTTTTAAAGCGCTATGAAAAAAAACTGAGTGATAAAGAGGTTTCGGATCGAATAAACTACTATTTTAAAGTGGAAAATGCTTTCCCCATTCCTCCAGAGGCAGTGGCCGTAAAAGATTATAAGAAAACAAAAGGCACAGGTTATTACTTAGACCTCAAAGAGTTTCTGCACTATTTCTCTAAAGATACCAAATTTGCATATGTTTTCGGAGATTCAACAAAAATCTATCCCCACCCTACTCTGATAAAGGCTCGCCCTATTAAAGGAGATAATAAGAACTCAATATTATTTAAATTAAATAAGAGACGACATTTTCGATGGGTCCAAGACTCCTTGTCCTTCTCAGAAAAAAAAGATGCTTTGGTTTGGAGAGGTTCGGCCTATCGAAAGCTGAGACAAAATTTCGTTCAAAGATACTATGACCACCCTATTTATGATGTAGGCCAAACCAATCGTCCTAAAGAAAATGTACCGTGGCAAAAGCCTTTTATGTCGATCGCAAACCAATTAAAATTTAAATTTATTTTTTGTCCCGAGGGGAATGACGTAGCGACAAACTTAAAATGGGCGATGTCTTCCAACTCGCTTTGCCTAATGCCAAAACCCAAGTATGAAACGTGGTTTATGGAAGGCAAACTCAAGCCAAATGTACACTATGTAGAAGTAAAAGATGATTTTAGTGATCTTGAGGAAAAAATAAACCTTTACATTGAACATCCTGAAAAAGCTCTACCGATCATTAATAATGCGAAAAATCACGTTAAAAGGTTCCAAAATAAAACGTTTGAGGAACTTCTTTGCCTAAAAGTTTTGGAAAAATATGCTTTATTAACAGAGCAGATCTAAGTTTTTCTCTGCCTCAATCCTAGATAAGGGATGCGTTGCAAAAATTTGGATTACCCATGCTATATGATGGCCAAAAACAAAGCTCAACGTCCAGCGAAATTATATTCATCAATCAATTGCTGAATCTCAAAATTTTAAACGCTAACCGCATTCTCTGCCCGCTTTTTAGCCATCTCTTCCTTCATCTTCTTCCAGGATTTACCCATAATTTTATTCATCCCTCTGTCCACTACGTAATGACGAGCTATATTGAATAATCCTTTGACGCGACGTACATAAGAGTCGTTGGCCCGGAGTGAAATGGAATATCCTCCGTCCAAATATTCAATATAATGCCAAAATCCACTAGGCATGAACAAAGTCTCTCCCGGATAAATAATCGTTTCATATCCCTTGACGTGTTTTAAAGCTGGGTACTTTTTGTAATCTGGGCTATTCACGTCTACATATGATGCAACTGTAAACGGATGATGATACAAGTACTTACTTTGCTCAGGTGGAAACAACACAACACGCTTTCTACCATGGATCTGATTTAGAAACACATGTGACAAGTCAATATCGTAATGCAAGGCTACGTAGGAGCCTTCCCCACCAAAGAACATGAAAGGATAATTATTGATGAAACCATCCATAATTTCAAGCTCTTTTATATCATTGCAAAGCTCCGGAGCATGTCGAAATATGTTAAATAAAAACATCCGTAATTCTGTGGGGCCCGCAGATATAGTATCTAAATACTCCCTAAAGGGTATCTTCTTTTCAGGTCCCATATAATTTTTCCCACCCTCCGACACTTTTGGGGAAAAAACAGGCACTTCCAAATGACCGTATTCTTCACGAAAATAATCTATGGTCCATTTGTCTTTAGCTGGCCAGTGATCTATCAGATCAGTAAACACAACCGGCTTTCTATTAGCCAGATAAGTATCTGCAAAAGATTCTCGTGTAATACCAGATCGGCGGTCAACTTCTGAAATTTCCATAATTATAATCTATTTAAGTCCAACAACAAATATACAACTTTATTCACATAAAGTACAGCTTTCTATGGCTCACCGAATGTCTGGTTTCTTAAACTTAAATCATATTATAAGTTGTCACTATGTATAATTTTGTATCTTTAGGGTTCATTTGAAATTCAATAATTGCTATTGTGATTTGCCATTAGACTATGGTAAAGGAAAAGGTGCAGAACATGGCCCGAAGAAAGAAAAAAAGAGAAAAGAAAAACCGGTTCGACTTCAATAGTTGGTCTCCGGGTGAGCGTTGGCGAAAAATAATGGGTGCTTTCGTTGCAGCTTTTTCCATTTATTTATCATTTGCATATATCTCCTACGCTACAAGCTGGAAGGTAGATCAGGCCCAGATTTATGAATTTGAATGGAGCCATTTTCTATGGGGGGATCTTCCAATGAAAAATTTAACGGGAAGATTAGGTGCTATTTTGTCTCACCAGATGATTTACTGGGGATTTGGTATTCCTGCAATAGCTTTTGTTATCTTAGGATTAAAATACGCTTATGAACTTTGGAGGGGCATCCAATGGTATTCAACCCTTCGATTCACTTTTTACACTCTTATTGTAGCAGCTTTTTCGAGTGTTGTTTTCGATTTCGTCTTTTCGAATTCTCCTTTTCCGTGGGGAGGAGCATTTGGGGAATCCATGCGGATTTGGCTTTCCAATTTTTTAGGAGATATTGGCTTGTTTTTCCTCATCCTCACCATCGTTATTGCTTATTTTATTTGGCTCTTCAACCCCCAGCTCAAACCCGTTTCTTTTCAAAAATGGAAGAACTGGCTTCAAGCGCCGGAAGAAGTCATTACAGAAGAATCGAACCTACCTCAAGATAAAACACCTAAAGAATCCCACCCAGATAAATCTGATGCGACTCCAGATCCAGAGGAAGAAAAACAGTCTTCTGAAGAAACTCCAGTTATCAATCGACCCCTCCAGCAGAATAAGCCTGAAAATCAAAGCTACGAGGTAGACCTGGAAACAGATTCACCCCATGAGGAAAAGGACCCAGATGAAGAAGACGATGGACTTGAAGTTGAGATCAGTACCGAAGGTGTGGATGTTCCGGAAATAAATGTACAAGAGGAAGATCGAGGAAATATTAATGACCTGTATGATCCTACAGCCGAATTGTCCCATTACAAGAGCCCGGCTTTAGACCTCTTGGAGCAGCACGATGACAGTAACATATCCATAGATAAAGAAGAGCTTGAGCACAAGAAAAAGCAAATCATAAAAACACTCTATAACTATAAAATAGAGATAACTAAAATCAGAGCTACAATAGGGCCAACAGTAACTCTTTATGAGATCGTTCCGGCGCCTGGGGTTCGGATTTCGAAAATAAAAAACCTCGAAGATGATATTGCATTAAGCCTGTCAGCCCTTGGAATACGTATCATAGCCCCTATTCCCGGACGAGGCACCATCGGAATTGAGGTTCCAAATAAAAACAAACAAATTGTATCTCTCAGAGAGGTCCTGGAGGATCCTAAATACGACCGGGCTAAAATGGAGTTACCCATTGCCATAGGAAAAGATATCTCAAACAAGGTATTTATTGCAGATTTAGCCAAAATGCCGCACCTTCTCATTGCGGGAGCAACAGGGCAGGGTAAATCAGTAGGTATTAATACTATACTCATGTCCCTGCTGTATAAAAAACACCCATCACAACTAAAACTTGTCTTGGTTGACCCCAAAAAGGTGGAATTGTTTCCCTACAGTCTACTTGATAAGCATTTTTTGGCTAGTCTTCCGAATAACGATGAACCGATTGTTACAGACACCAGTCAGGTTGTGAATACCCTTGCATCCCTATGTATCGAGATGGATGACAGATACGATCTTCTTAAAAAGGCTCATGCGAGAAACCTGAAAGAATATAACAATAAGTTCGTCTCCCGAAAACTCAACCCCAAAAAAGGGCATAAATTTCTACCTTACATCGTTCTGGTCATAGACGAATTTGCGGATTTGATTATGACAGCAGGAAAAGAAATCGAACTTCCTATCGGTAGGTTGGCTCAGTTGGCTAGAGCTGTGGGTATCCATCTCATTATTGCTACTCAGCGGCCTTCCGTGAATATTATTACGGGAATTATAAAGGCGAATTTCCCGGCACGTCTTGCGTTTAAAGTAACCTCCAAAGTAGATTCAAGAACTATTTTAGATGCAGGTGGCGCTGATCAACTCATAGGCCGAGGAGATATGCTCTTTTCTTCAGATAGCAATTTGGTGCGATTACAATGTGCGTTTGTAGACACGCCTGAGGTTGAACTGGTTTTAGGCCACATACAAAAACAACAAGGCTACAGTCAGCCCTATCTTCTACCAGAATATGATAGCGAAGCCGGAGACCAGCCCGGAGAGATTTCGGTTGACGAGTTAGATGAGATGTTTAAAGATGCAGCTCGCCTGGTGGTTCAAAACCAGCATGGTTCAACATCAATGATTCAACGGAAGCTAAAATTAGGATACAACCGAGCAGGTCGAATTATGGATCAACTCGAGCACTTTGGAATTACAGGTGCCAATGCAGGATCGAAAGCTCGCGAAGTACTCGTTCAATCTACAGATGAATTGGAACATATTCTGGAGAGTATAGAGGATCAGCAAAATAGCACACCCTATTAAGTCCTAACTTTGCCTCCCACTCCTACCCTAGGGAAATATAAATTCCCAAAGTCAATTTCTGAAGGAAAACAATAAGATACAATCTTACAGAGTTATAATCGCAAAAAATATGCGTCCCTATATCCTCCTCATATTCACTTCATTCTTCCTTGCAGTTACTGGTATTCACTCTCAGGAGTCTGCTGAACAAATCATGGATCGAATGCTATCGTCCTTTGTAGATCAAAAGCAAATGGTTTTTGACTTTAAGCTAACCGTTAAAATACCAGAGCAAAATAATATCGAATTTGAGGGGAATCTCATCAAATCAGGCGATAAATATAGTGCAACCATGGGTGATCGATGGATTAAAACAGATGGAAAAACCCAATGGGTATTCGACCCGGATCTACAGGAAGTTCAAATTTATGACGCAAATGCAGAAAATGCACTTCCGCTGAGCCCGGAAGAAATGCTAAAGGTTTACAATACGGATGATTTTGATTTTGACATTACTGGTAAGGAAGGAAACGGTCAAGGTGAAATTTATTTAGTAGATTTCAAACCTAAGGATAAGTCAGCTGATGTCGTAAAAGCTGGGATGGCAATTTATAAGTCCTCCGCTTTCCCACAGTACATAAAGGTCACGGAAAGAGATGGCATGCGGTATATTCTCGAGCTTAGCAATATTAATACAGAGCCTTCCATTTCCAAAGACGAATTTACTTTTCAGCCAGAAAATAATCCCAACCTCAGAGTCGAAGACCTCAGGGTTCGAGAATAATTTGCTATAATGCTAATCTTTAAGTACTTTTGTGGCTTGATATGAGGTACAGTTGGACATCACATTTCGTTCTGTTTTTTGTTTTTTTGTTTTCATTTGCCGCATGCAAATCAGATTTTGAGCGCGTGCGAACGAGTGGGAACAGCCAGGTGATGTATGCCGCTGGTATGAAATACTATGAAGAAGGAGAATATCTTAAAGCTCAGACTTTGTTTGAACAAATTGTCAGTGCTTATAAGGGAAAAACAGAGGCTGAGGAACTCTACTTTAAATATGCCTATACGTACTACCATCTAGGGCAATACATTCTCGCCTCTTATTATTTCAAGAATTTCAGTACCACATTTGGCACAAGTCCATTGCGAGAGGAGGCCATGTTTATGTCAGCCTACTCGAACTATTTGCTTTCGCCTAACTTTAGATTGGATCAGACCTATTCTCAGCAAGCTATTGATGAGCTTCAAACCTTCGTTAACACCTATCCCAACAGTGAAAAAGTTGGGGAGTGCAATAATCTCATTGACGAAATGAGAAAAAAACTAGAAAAGAAAGCGATTGCCAGAGCAGATTTGTATCATGATATGAGCCGATATCAGGCAGCGGTTCAATCCTATGAGATTGTCCTGCAAGACTATCCCGAAACCAATGCTGCGGAAAAGATTCGATTTCAAATGACTCGTGCCGAGTATCGCTTAGCAAAGAAAAGTGTATACTCAAAGCAAAGAGAAAGATATACCCGAACACTGGAACTCGCAGATCAGTTCCTCAAGCGGTATTCCAACAGCGAATATGCTGAGGAGATCAAAAAATTCAAGTCCGATTCTCAAGAACAATTAAAATCTCTACTAAATGGATGATATTAAAAGCCGGGCACAAGGCCTGAACCCCAATGCAGAAGCCCGAAGATTAGAAGACTTTATTGAAGATTCAGGCAATGTCTACGAAGCGCTTACCATAATTGGAAAGCGAGCCAATCAGATTAATGTAAATTTGAGAAAGGAATTATTGGCGAAGCTTGAAGAGTTTGCTGCCATAAATGATTCGATTGAAGAGATCGAAGAAAACAAGGAGCAAGTAGAGATTTCCAAATTCTACGAGCGCCTTCCTAACCCTGCTCTCATTGCTACCTCGGAATATCTCAATGATGAGTTGTCATTCTACCTGCCTGAAGATCGAAAGGAAGAAGAAGAAGACTAAAAAGTTATGAATCTGGCGGGCAAAAAAATCGTCTTAGGCGTTACGGGAAGCATTGCCGCTTACAAATCTGTATTTCTAAGTCGACTGCTCATCAAACAAGGTGCTGAAGTCAAAGTCATTATGACGAGATCTGCTTTGGGTTTTGTCGGTGAAGTCACATTCAGTACGCTTTCTGGACATCCTGTCATTAGTGATATAAATGATGAAGGCAACTGGAATAGCCACGTAGAAATTGGCCTTTGGGCCGATCTAATGCTTGTTGCTCCCGCCACCGCCCATACCATCGCGGGTATGGCAAATGGATTTGCAGACTCCATGCTGCTGGCTACATATCTTTCCGCAAAATGTCCCGTGTGGATAGCTCCAGCAATGGATTTAGACATGTGGTCACACCCCTCCACTCAACGAAATATAAAGCAACTTCAGGCCTATGGCCACCGAGTTTTAGAAGTTGAAGACGGTTTCCTTGCAAGTGGACTCCACGGAAAAGGGAGAATGATGGAACCCGAGAAAATCCTTAAAGAAATTTTGCGATTTGACTTCTCCTCTCAGGATGAAAGCCTTGAAGGTCATACCATACTCATCACTGCAGGTCCTACTTATGAACCCATAGATCCGGTTCGATTTATTGGGAACCGTTCCAGTGGTAAAATGGGAGTGGCCTTGACCAAAGCAGCCCTATCAAGAGGCGCAAAAGTACAACTCGTCCATGGCCCTATAACAGTTCAAGTTCCAGATCATCCTCTATTAACAGCCCTTCCCGTCATGACCGCAGACGAAATGTTGACCGCAGCTAAAAAAGTCTATCCCGATTGCGACGGAGCGATTTTATGCGCAGCCGTAAGCGATTATAGGCCTAAATCCTACTCGGATCAAAAATTAAAAAGTAAGGATCAAATAACTCAAATCCCTCTCGAAGAAACTCAGGACATAGCTGCTCATCTAGCAAATATGAAAAAACCGAATCAATGGTTGATTGGTTTTGCGCTGGAGACCCAAAACGAGATCCAGAACGCAAATCAGAAGCGCATAAAGAAGAGCTTTGACTTTATAGTCCTAAATACGACGACAAAGGAGGAATCACCCTTTGGATCTGACCAGAATAAAGTATGGATAGTAAAAAGTGAAGATCAGATATTAGACATTCCCAAGGCATCTAAAATGCAAGTTGCACACGATATTCTAGATCACATCGTTTCAATCAGTATAAAGTAACCAAGCTCAAAATATATGCAACGCATACTATTCGCAACGCTTATCATTCTCCTGACTCTGAGCCAGGCTCGAAGTCAGGAAATAACGGTGGATGTCAATATCTCTACCCCTCAGTTAACAACAGTAGATCCCCAAATTTTTGAGCAACTGAAAAATAGTATAGAAGGCCTTTTTCAGAATACGCGGTGGACGGATGTCGACTATCTTCCCGAAGAACGTATCGAAGCTTCCATGCAAATCAATATCAAAACAGATAATGAAAGGAATGAATTTAAAGCAGATATTCAAATTCAGACCACTCGACCCGTCTATGGCTCGACATATAAAACACCAGTTATATCTTTTGTAGATAAAGACATTAATTTCCGTTTTGACCCTTTTCAACCCCTTCAAAAAAGTACGAATAATTACATCAATCAATTATCCTCACTGATGTCCTATTACGCTTATATATTCATTGCCTATGACTATGAGACTTTTGAAGAGGAAGGTGGAAGCGAATATTTCACTCTCGCTCAGGAAGTGGCAAACTCTATTCCAAATTCAACAGCAAGTGGAATGGGAGGCTGGCCCGTGGGAGGTTCTTCAAACCAATCCAGAACAAGATTCGCTCTTCTTGAAAATATGATCAATAGTCGGATGGTTAGTTTTCGAAATGGAATGTATCTTTACCATAGAAAAGGTCTTGACCTTATGCACCAAAATCCAGAGGTGGCCCGACAAAACATTTTAGAAGCACTTCAGCAAATCCAATCGGCCAATAGCCAGTACTTCAATTCTCTTGTAGTCCAGATGTTCTGCAGCGCAAAACGACAAGAACTCATTGAGATTTTTAAAGGAGCTGGGCGACAACAAAGAATTCGATCTCACAGTATTTTAACTAAAATTGATGCCGGTAATGCCAGCGATTATAGTGAACTGAGCTCATGAAAACGCCCTCAATTGCCATTTTTGCCAGTGGTTCGGGAACCAATGCGCAAAACATCGTTGAATATTTCCAAACCATACCTCAGGTCCAAACACCTCTGCTCATCACAGAAAATAAAAATGCTGCCGTCCTCCTCCGGATGCAACCGTATGATATAGACTCGATACATGTTCCGCTTTCACAATTGAATTCACCATCATTTATCATCCCTCTATTACGAGACCAATACCAAATTTCTCATATTGTTTTAGCGGGCTACCTTAAACTCATCCCTGAATTTTTGGTCGAGGCTTTTCCAAATAAAATTCTCAACATCCATCCCGGATTACTTCCCAAGTACGGCGGCAAAGGAATGTATGGAAAGCACGTCCACAAAGCAGTCAAAGAAAACCAAGAATCCGTTACTGGGATTTCCATTCATCTCGTGAACGAACAGTTCGATGAAGGTGATACTATATTTCAAAAAGAAGTCCCCCTTTCCGAAAATGACAGCGTCGAGGATATTGAGAAAAAAGTGCGAGCGCTGGAATACAAGTACTTTCCAGCTATTATTCATGAATGGTGCGCCGGCCAGATATAAAATGACATAATTTCAATCAGGAAGCTGAGGACTGAGAAGAAAAATAATCCAAACTTCGATTTCCCTGAAGCCCTCCGGTATGAATGTATAGTATAGACTGATCTGATGAAATTTCACCTTTAGAGATTAAGTCACCTAATGCATAAAAGGCCTTACTGTTATACACCAAATCCAATGGCAATTGTAAACGGGATGCAATCCCATCCATCCATTCAAGCAAGCTTGCGTCATAACGACCAAAACCGCCCCATTCATACCCTTCAATAATTTCCAAATAGCCTTCAGAAATTAAAGAGGGGAATCGCTGTTTTAAGCGGTCTCTCAAGCCTGAATCAATAACTGCACGGACACCGAGCATTCGGGTTGTTGCTGGAATGAAATGCCTCAAAATATAAGCGGTTGTACCCGTACCCATGGGTAAAACGATGATATCAGGCCAACGATCAAATTGCCTACCGATCTCCAAAGCTAAATGCTTAATCCCGAGAATAGCACCATCACCTAAGCCTCCTTCAGGAATAAAACACCAATCCCTATATTGTCGCCGAAGATCTTCAGGCAGCGAATTACGGGAACGAATGGCTCTAAAAGTCGACCGATCCAATTTGATTACTTTTCCACCCCATTTTTGGACATCAGATAATGTGGGATTATGGAGATCTGCATCCTGGCCACGAACTAAGCACACCAATGGTATACTTAAGACCTTGCACAGAGAAGCTATAGCATGTAGATGATTGGAAAAGGGACCGCCCAGCGTAAGAATTCCCGAATGCCTGTAGCTTTCGAGGAATCCTTCCAGCTTTCGCCACTTATTTCCACTAATGGAAGGATGGATAAGATCCTCTCGCTTCACAGAAATAGAGATAGATAAATCACTAAGGAAAATAGACTGTAAGGGAGAAGGGAGCTGCAGGCGCTCAGATAAAGAGTTCCAAAAATTATGCACGTATAAATACTACACGTTGGGTAAGCAGAGGATTCCCATTAGAATCAAAAATCGTGTAAAAATAAGTACCTCTGTTCAGATGAGTCAGATTAGCCGAAAGCCTTCCCTTTCCATCCACATATACTTCCTCTTGCCACAAAGGTTGCCCTACAATATTTCGGATTTTAATCGTATAACGATCAGCTGGGGCGCCCCGAAAGCGAAACTCCAAGATACCAATACCCGGATTAGGTGAAGCAGTTACAGATAATGTTTTTATGTACGGATCCGAACTCGAAGTGGTTACTTCATCAGCAATATATTCAATGGAAATGGGATTATTTTCTGCATCGACATTAACGACAGCGATGGGTTCTACTTCCTGATCATTAAAGAAATTGTAGGAAACGATGGTATCGGGACTCCCAATACCAGCTCCGGGCAAGAACTCTTCTACGATACCTGAAACATCTTGCCACCCCAAAAAGGGAAGTAAGGCCTCTATTCCTAAACGCCGAACTTCAATACGGCGTTCTCTCAAAACATCATATACGCGCTCATTTACTTCTAGAGTGCCCCACGAATCAACACTATCCTGTCGCTCAATGGAAACATTTAATCGCAGTGAGTCCGGTTGTATAGGTAATTGATTCAAAAGTGAGTCTGGAATCAAGGAAAGCGGAATCGGAAAAAAAAGACCTGTCTGCTGCGAAAAATCTGAACCGTGAATCAAAGGAGTACGTCGAATCGAAAGTGGCTGAGAATAAACCCCATCGACTTCCAAAATACCAGCAACCGGATCCTGTCCAAAGATACCCAATTCACGCATTCCACTACTGGTAATTTCATAATAGGACTCCGTGCCTTGGGGAGCGATCGTTAAAGCCGTAGCAGTCGGGAAACTCCCACTCGACCCCTCGGAGGGATCTCGAAATATAGTTTCAACTATCGTAGGTGAACTCAGGTTATTAAAAAACCACTCTCCACCTTCTACCGGACTGGCATCGAAATCGACATCTGGATCAGGATCAATTTGAGTACGCAATGTATCATTGACCCGAGGCAAGGTATTACTTTCCACAGTGATTTGTGCACCCAGAAAGCTAAAGTGAGTTATAAAAAAAGTAAGGAGTATGATACCCGTCCGCATAATAGAAGTTCTACTTTCGCTACGTTATTTATTTATTGTGTAAATATACATTTTTTTTTACACATTTTGCAAACGCACCATATTATCATAAATACCTCTCTGAGCAATAAGTTCACTATGCGACCCCTGTTCAACGATTTGCCCATCCTGCAACACTACAATCTGATCGGCTTCATTTACGGTGGATAAGCGGTGTGCAACCATGATAGCCGTTCGGTTTTCCATGAGTCTATCGAGGGCATCCTGCACCCATTTCTCAGACTCAGAGTCGAGTGCAGAAGTTGCCTCATCTAGTATCATGACAGCCGGATTTTTCAGTATGGCTCGAGCTATAGCAATTCGCTGTCGCTGACCACCACTTAGGTTGCCTCCTCTATCACCAACCACGGTATCAAGCCCTTCGGGCATGGTCTCGATAAAATTCCATGCATTCGCAGCTTTCAGAGCATCCAATATATGTTTCTCCGAGGCCTTAGGTGCCGCCAAGAGTAGATTATTTCGAATCGTATCATTGAATAAAACCGGATCCTGAGATATGTACCCAAAAAGGTTGCGCAATGCCTGCTTATCCATGGATCTCAAATCGACTCCATCTATCTTTATCGAGCCTGAACTCACATCATATAGTCTGTTTAAGAGGGAAAGCAAGGTGGTTTTCCCGCTCCCCGATTCGCCCACAAAAGCATATGTTTTCCCTGCGGGTATACTCAAATTGAAATCCTTAATCACTTTCTTCTCTCCATATTGGAAGTCTACGCCTTCAAAAACGATCCCCTCCTTCACGCCATCTACAGGGACGGGATGCTCGGCCTCCGGCAGTTCGTTCTCGGTATTCAAAAGGTCGAGAACTCGCTCGCTAGAAGCCTCGGCCCTATTAAAATCGTAGAGTGTTTGGCTCAGGCTTTTCGCCGGTGGGATGATTTGATAAAACAACAAAATATAAGCAATAAACACTGAGGGTGACAAGCTATCCTCATCCAAAATCAAGTACCCTCCGTACCAGATAATCGCCGCTATGAGCATAAAGCCCAAAATTTCACTTACCGGAGAAGACAACTCCCGCAGCAGCAGCATTTGATCCATATTGCGTTTATAATATTGATTAGATTTTTTGAAGGAATCATGCAGTCGCCGCTCTGCTTGAAAGGACTTAATAATCAGCAAAGCTCCCAGGTGTTCTTCCATATGAGAAACAATCCGCCCGATCTCTTTTTTGGCTCTCTTTGAGGGGGCCTTTAATTTTTTTCCCACTAAAGAAATGAGGTAAGCCGCCACTGGCAGCAAGATTAACACATACACGGTCAACTCCGCAGAAAACAAAAATAAAAACACTAATGTCCCCAAAATCATGAGTGGATCCTGAACCATTTTATGAATGGAAGCCAAAATAGCCCACTGAATTTCATGAAGATCCGTCGTGATCCGCGTCAATAAATCCCCTTTGCGCTGTCGAGAGTAAAAACCCATTTCCAGATCCAAAATTTTAGCGTGAAGGGCATTCCGAATATCGCGTTCCACCCCATTTTGTATCAAAACCAACATGGCCCGGCTGAGATATCGAAAAATATTTTTGAGAAGAAATAATACCCCTGTGAATAAAATGACCCGAAGCAATAAATCTTTTTTCGTCATTACATCCAGCTGCTGCCCAATCCAAAAGTTCAGATTTCCCAACACATAGTCCTTCATATCACCCATTCCCGTATAGGGAACGGCCTCAGACTGCGGATCAGTCGCATCGAAAATAATATTGAGCACAGGTACCAAAGCCGATATAGAAATCAGGGAAAAAACGACCGTAAAAAGGTTAGCGACAAAAGAAACAATGAGCTCCTTTTTATAAGGTAAGACGAAAGCCAAAATTCGACCCAAATAATTCATAAGACAAAGATATAAAAGTTAGCTCCCCTACACTCCTGTATCTTTCATTCCCATATCATTTTTTGGGGGTGCCCCCGTCCTCGAGAGCGCCCGCGCTCCTCGGAACGGGGTCGGGCTATGCAGGGGTTCCGTCCTCGAGATCGCCAAAGGCGATTCTCGG
>CAZVFU010000001.1:0-122168 GCA_964626595.1 uncultured Saprospiraceae bacterium | reverse complement strand
GTGTGGGATGGCCTCGGTCCCTCTCCGCCCAATAGCGGAGAGTCCCCTGCACAGCGCTATCGCACACTCAAGTTTTGAAGTCACGATGTCCACCATAATCCTGTTGGACTATTTCGACTTTTTAGATTTACCCTTCTTAGGCGCCGCTTTTTTCTTCGTTTTCTTTTTCTTAAAAGCGTTTGGAATCTCCTTTTCAATAAGGGCCTTGACTTCATCTAAACTGAGTTCGGCAGCCTCCTCCTTTGTCATTCTTTTATTATCCTTGCTTTTCGGAAGCTTTACATTTTTCTTCTTAAACTTAATAAAGGGGCCCCAGCGTCCATTTTGAACACTAATACCCTCCTCGTCCCATCGATGGATATATCGCTCAGCTTCTTTCTTCTTCTTAGCCTCCACCATTTCAATGGCCGTAGCCTCATCGATGTCATCAGGATTCATCTTTTTGGGGATATTTACATACAAACCATCCCATTTCAAGAAAGGCCCAAAACGTCCTTTACCCTGTGTAATAGGCTTCTCGTCAACAAAGGCTACAGGCTCTTCCTCTTTAAGTTTTTGCTTGATGAGAGGCATAGCCTTTTCCATATTCATCTCTAAAGGATCCATATCTCTTGGAATGGAAACAAACTTACCGTCGAAACGCACATACGGTCCGTATCGGCCAATATTGACTACAACATCTTCTTCTTTGTACTGCCCAATTGTCTTGGGTAGAGCAAAAAGATCGAGTGCCTCTTCTGGGGTAATGGTCTCTATACTCTGCCCTTTTCTCAAATTTGCATACTGCGGTTTTTCTCCCTCGTCCAGTTCATCGGGAGCTCCTATTTGAGCCACCGGACCATATTTTGCCATGCGAACGAGAAGTGTTTTACCACTCTTGGGATCATTTCCTAATATTCTTTCGCCTGAAAATCGACTTGCCTCATCCGTTGTTTTTTCCACCCGATCGTGAAAGGCCGAGTAAAACTTATCGAGCATTTTCTTCCAATCCAAATCGCCCTCCGCAATAATATCAAACTGCTCTTCAATATCGGCAGTAAAAGAGTAGTCCATAATGCCCTGAAAGTGTTCACTGAGAAAGTCCGTCACCACCATGCCAATATCATTGCAATACAGCCTGTTGCTTGTAGCGCCAGAAATTTCAGTTTTCTTAACCTCCTCTATCTGTCCCCTCTCCAGAGATAAGTAATTATAAGATCGCTCCTCTCCTTCTCGGCTTTCCTTCGTTACATACCCTCTTTTAGGGTCCATTATTTTTGAGATGGTAGGCGAATAAGTCGAAGGACGACCAATGCCCAACTGCTCCAGCTGTTTTACTAAACTCGCCTCAGTATATCGAGCCGGTGGTCGGGTAAATCGTTCCGGCGACTCCATTCGGGTGAGTTCCAGTCTTTGGCCCACTTTTAACGGTGGCAAAATGGTTTTACCGGATTTGGATTTCGAATCGTCATCGTCATCGTCATCAGAAGATTCCATATAAACCTTCATAAAGCCATCAAATACTAAAACCTCACCTTTTGCCTGAAGGACATGTTCTGGAATTTCAGATATATCGATACTTACAGTCGTTTTTTCCAGTTCAGCATCTGCCATTTGGGAAGCCACTGTTCGCTTCCAAATCAAATCATACAGACGCTGAGCGTCTCGATCCCCTGAAATAGAAGTCGTGCCCACATTTGTTGGTCTGATAGCTTCGTGAGCCTCCTGCGCTCCTTTGGACTTTCCTTTGTAACGCCGAATTTTGGAATACTTATCCCCATAATCTGCCTTAACTAACTGCTCAATAGAACTGATAGCAGCATTACTTAAATTTGTAGAGTCCGTTCTCATATAGGTAATTAAACCTTTTTCATAGAGCTTCTGAGCGACGCTCATCGTCCGCTGAACGGAGAAATATAACTTTCTCGATGCATCCTGCTGTAAAGTAGAGGTTGTAAAGGGCGCTGCAGGTCGACGCTTGGTCGGCTTAACCTTAATATCGCTAATCGTAAAATCAGATTTGGAAGACCTTTCCAAAAACGACCTGGCTTCCTCCAGTTTGTCCAGGCGATCAGGACACTCTGCCTTCAAGGTTGTTTTACCACCATCTTTGAGTTCGAGATCAAAGTAGGCATATATTCTGTAAAAAGAATCCGACTCAAAATTTTGAATGTCGCGCTCACGTTCAGCAACTAACCTCACAGTAACTGATTGCACACGACCAGCAGATAACCCGCCTTTTACTTTTTTCCACAATAATTGAGAAAGCTCAAATCCTACCAATCTATCAAGGATTCTACGCGCTTGCTGGGCATCTACCAAATGTAAATCGACCGTACGGGGCTTCTTAACAGCACTTTGGATTGCTGCCTTTGTTATTTCGCGGAATACAATCCGTTTTGTTGCTATAGGATCCAACCCTAACACCTCACATAAATGCCATGAAATGGCCTCTCCCTCTCGATCCTCATCCGTTGCCAACCAAACCTCCTTGTGTTTCTTCATCAAGGATTTAAGCTCTTTGACGACCTTTTTCTTGTCTTGGGAAACTTCATAAATAGGCTTAAAACCATTGTCGATTTCAACGCCCATATCAGTTTTCGCCAAATCGCGAATGTGTCCATAACTCGATTTAACTATAAAATCTTTACCGAGATATTTTTCAATGGTTTTGGCCTTAGCCGGGGACTCTACAATCAGTAAATTAGATGCCATAAGTGTGTATAATCAGTCTGAGAATGCTGCAAAAGTAAGAAAAGATAAATGACTCTATTCAATTTTTTCAGTATGAACATGAGCGATTGAACGTATATTATCAAACCAAAGCCCTTATTTTGGGGGCTCTCCCTGTATGGTGTCTACAGAAATCACCTTTCGCTTGACCCCTTTCAAAGACTTGAAATACCGGGACTTTCTGCGTTCCACGAGCCGATCAATTAGGTCCTCCTTTTGTAGTTCAACATCATTCAAATATCTATGGAATCCTAAAATCAAAAATTCGCTCATGTCCTCCGGATGGGTAAGGCCGGATTCAGAAAAATAATGAGAAAGCCGACTCCCTTCATGAAGTTGCCAATTTTTTGCCAGCCACTTCCCGAGAGTAAGTTGAAGTCGCCCGCGTATGGAGTCTTCCGGGTAGGTCGCAAACTTTTTGAGAGACTGATCCGGCGTTTTCATTTCTAATTCAGAAAAAGCCTCAGAAGGGCTTGCTGGAATATAAGTATCATACAAATACTGCTGTTTTATTCTCCACTCGTAATTCTCATAAGAATCAACCTGAGCGCTACCATTTGACGATCCGAGAAAAATGATAAACAGAAGTAATGAGAAGATTTTATAAAAATTCATATCCGATAAACGGGTACCACCGCATTTAATTGTCATTGAATATCCGGGCCGCTTCACGCTGAAAGTTGTCTTGAACACCGCGGGCGTCCACGGAGTTGGCTCCATCAAGTTGATCTCCAACGTTATAAATTTCTCCTAACCATTGGGGGTTTCGAACTTCATTCCTTGCATTAGAGTGTAGGAGCTGAAATTCATCTCCAGCCAGATTAGGATTATAAAATACAAACTTGACATCAACTTGATTATTTACATCCACGCGATCATAGGTCCATATTTCGTATGGCACTGCCCCCTGATCATTTTCCCGGGTAATAATTCGCATCGGAGGGCCATACCTTAAATAGATCATCCCCCGATCGGTTTCAAATCCATTTCTAAAGGCGCTGTAAAACTTTTGATCAATAGCATCGATCAGTCGCATAAATTCCTGATAGGCGCGTTCAGGCTGTATAGGGTTCTCTTTGATCCAATATCGGAATAAATAATCACGCATAGAGGCATAATCGTCATTGCGAATCAAATTATTGACAGTTTGTTGTTCATCACCTCCCACCTTCATAGCCACGGCTCGGAGTGAATACAACAGTTGCTCTTCATCTAAATCGTCAAAAAAATTGTCAATCTCACCAGACAAAAGCTTTTCCTGGAGCACATCATCCATTTCCGGATTACTTTGAACAAATACCACTGATCGACTTAACCAATCTTTTTTTGCCCCGTCAATTACGCTGACTGTTAGCTTGTATGTGCTTGATGGCAATCTGGAAATATCGATTTTCTTAGCAATTGGCTCTGTTTCTTTTGGATCAGTTAGCTTTTGATAGGTGGTCAGGACTTCCTTCCACTCGTTATTTGTCAATGAAAAAACTTCTGTACGCAAGATGCAATTATCAAGACTTAACTTCGCCAGTCGATATAGCTCAACATAATAACTAAGTGTATGTAGACGACGATTATAAAACTGGTGAGGCAGAGGCTCCATGATGACACCATTTTTTAAAAATGCGGCACCTTCAACTTGTCCGGTAAAGGCCTCTAATCGAGCCAGGAGCTTTATACTTGAAATCCCTGCGGAATCCAGGTCGATTTTTGGAATGTTAATGGTTTCCGAATGAGTATAGCTGTTATCCGGGTTATAATGGTCAATAAACTCAATTTCTAAATCGTATTCCCCCGGCATCAAAGTGTAGGATCGCGTATCCAGAAAATCAGTTTGACTCTCCTTAACAGGAATATTGATTT
Source organism: uncultured Saprospiraceae bacterium (assembly GCA_964626595.1). Lineage (GTDB taxonomy): Bacteria > Bacteroidota > Bacteroidia > Chitinophagales > Saprospiraceae > JAWLFI01. Next base: position 117,599 of record CAZVFU010000001.1, on the reverse strand, counting down.
TATATCTATCAAATTTGACGATTTCAGATTCTTGCTTAAATAATGTAGTCACCTCTACTGCAGCACGAACATCAGGTTCTTTGGCAGCAAAAATAGTGTCAAACTGCAGGGACTTTCCATAGTACTGAAAGTTAAGTTCCATGTTAGCTAATGAGTCAACTTGAAAGATAGAGGGGGAAACGGAAACACCTAAGGACTGCCCAAGTAACGGTGAAAATAAAATACTAATGACTACTGAAAATAATGTCTTCATGACTTCTCTTTCTTTTTTGGATCTGATTGAGCTGCCAACCGTACCTCAAATAGATAACCATGTAGGTTTACAGAAAATTCCATTGTATCCTGATAAAGAGCGTGAATCTTATAAAATGTCGGCGATTCTTCCTTAGTGACTATTTCATTTTCAATCATTTGAAACTCATACCTTCCCTCTTTTGATGGGAAATTGGTCATTACAGAATCCTTTGAAAAAATAAAATAGGTGTTATCGAGGACGCGGGTAGACTTCCCATCGCGTTTCGCGGAAATTAACTCCCACTGTCCCTTAAGCTCATCTACAGAAAATTCTATATTCACATCCGCGGATTCTTCTTCTGATGCTTGACAGCCTATAATAAAAATAGAAGCCAAACAAAGAACACCAGCTTGAGTTTTCAAAAACCTGATCATGCGCGAGTTAATTTTAAAGCGGTAACTTCTGGCAAAATCCCTACTCTGCCGGGATATCCCAAACACCCCAAACCGCGATTCACGTAAAGATATTGATTTTTTACCTTATACAAGCCCGCCCATTGTTTATAGATCCACTTGCTAGGACTCCATTTTATATATCCTGGCACTTCGATGCCAAACTGAAACCCATGAGTATGACCTGAAAGCGTAAGATTGATATCCGGAAATGATGATAGAACTTCCATGTCCCAATGAGTTGGGTCGTGGCTTAACAAAATATTGTAGTCACCTTTGGGCGCACTTTCCCATGTCTTCTTTAAATTACCATATTTCGGAAACTTTGCCAAAGCGGAAATATTTTCGACTCCTAAAATATTAATTTTAAAACCCTTTATATTGAGTTGTTGCGATTCGTCTCGAAGTAGTTTCCACCCTAAACGCTTATGCTGGTTCAACAGCAAATTGAAATTTTCTCTTTCGCTCTCCTTTGAATCCCATCCATAATAATCACCGTAATCATGATTGCCTAATATTGAGAATTTCCCATATTTGGATTTGATCTTCGAAAAATCTCTGATAAACGGCGTAGCCTCTTTCGCCACCTCATTGACCAGATCACCCGTAAAAACCACAATATCGGGATTTTGATTGTTAACGAGTTGAATGGCTTCTTCAAACGGTTTTGCAGAATTGAATGTACCACTGTGAAGGTCAGATATCTGGACGATCTTGAGCCCCTCTAATTCGGGTGGTAAATTAGGTACGGGAATAGTTTCTGTTTTCAATTGAAAGCGAAAAGGATTGCGCAGAATACCATAAGTCAACAAAAATGCTGGTATTCCACCTAGGATGAGCCCCATTTTCGAGAAAAAAGCAGACCGCTCCGGCATGTACTGATCTTTCGAGGTATTCCGGAAAAAATTTGCCACAAAAAACACAAACCGTCTAAAATCATCAATCAAAAGAGGAACAGTAATGATAAGCTTCGAGAAATACATAATAAATAAATACCCCCGGATATAACTCAATAAACTGGCCCCAAGAGCAAATTGCTCAAGTCGATTGAGAAAAACTAATGCCATCAATAGAATGCTAAGAATGGATATCGCGATGTAAAAATTCCGAAAGGAATTCTTCTTTCCCAGATCTGAAAATTGGAAAGCATGGAAGGCATATACATCCAATCCCAGGATTATCAGAAAAAATACGATTAGAACTATCATCATACTATAAAAACACCCCTGTGAAACAAAGTTCAAAGGGGTGAGATAATTAGAAAACTTTAACGTTCAGGACTAACTTTCCTAAAACGTTTTCTTTTCTTTAATACGAGCTTTTTTACCCGTTAATTTTCTGAGATAAAACAACTTACTTCTTCGCACATTACCACGCTTCAATATTTTCACTTCAATGATGTGAGGAGACGCCATGGGAAAAATACGCTCCACACCAACACCGCTTGAAATTTTGCGAACCGTAAAGGTCTTTGTGGGACCACTACCATTAATTTGGATTACGTTACCTCGAAAAGCCTGAGGTCTTTCTTTGCTTCCCTCAACAATTCTGTATGTAACTTCAATGTTATCACCGGGTTTGAAATCTGGCAATCCTTTATCGGATTCCATTTGTTCGTGAACGTACTTTATCGCATCCATGTCATTCGATTTTATAAGAGAGTGCAAAGATAGTAATTTTTCATTCACTAATAACTTTTAGGGGATAATAATATTAGTGATCAACGTATCAAAGTCGCAAATTCCTGTAATTGGACTTCTTTTCCGCTTTGGTCGTTATATATGACTCGACAAATATAAACTCCGGCGGGCAGCAATGGCCCCGTATTGCTTTTTCTTCCATTCCAACCTTTAGTGGGATCTTGCGTCGAAAATACGAGCTCTCCCCAACGGTCAAAAATCTTCATCTCGAAATCTTGAATACTTGATAAATGCCCTTGCCCTCTGTAAAGTCTGTTGTTTGACGATGAGTTTGGACGAAAGGCATTGGGAAGGTGGAATTTTGATTCTCGAGTGACCTCCAAAACTTGTATTGCAGTGTCAGCGCAATTGCCCTCATTCGAAGAAATGAGTTGAACTTGATAATTGCCTTCCGATGCAAAGGCATGCTCGACATCCTTAGCGGAACTAAAGACCACTCCATTTTTGCTCCACTCCCAATGTTTAGAATTCGTGGACTGGTTAGTAAATGATATTAAGTCTTCGACATAATAGGGTGGATCAGGAAAAACAGAAAAATCAGCTACAGCCTGCTCCCATACAGAAATGCTATCAGCAACTATTACAGTGTCTCTGCATCCCATCGGATTTTCTATGATGACCCGAACCGTGTACTGCCCATTTTCTTCGTATAAATGATTTTCATATTGAGCTCCAAAATTCCTTGCCGTCCCATCTCCAAAGTCCCAATAAAATCGATATGGGGAAGCAAGTGAAAAATCACGGCCATCTATTCGGAATTCAGCCTCAGACGGTAAACAAACACGAGAAGCGGTGTTGTGAATCATGTAGTTATCGGGCAGGGGGTAGTATTCAAAATCAATCTGTCCCCTATTGAACTCGCACTCCTCGGTTTTCATGTCATAGTAGACAATATTCTCCCCCCTATTTAATTCATCCTCTGTTATTACCAGAGTGTCCGTATTTGAGACTACAGAGTTGGAGAATATCCATCTCCGCCTATTAATTTCTGCTCCGAAAGGATTTAACTCCCTGGCTTCTAATGAAACATCGCCAGACCTGCATGTATCATAATCGACTGAAAGATTTACTCCCACATAAGGATGTCTTATGAGTCGAAAATGAGCCGTATCCTGACAACTTTGGCCCTCATTGATAACAAGACTGCCGAAATATTCGCCAGGCTCCCGGAGACATAAGATAAAACCATTTCGATCTACTGAAAATGTATCCGCCTCTCGAGGAAGAGTCCAGGTCTTGGTCTCCACATATTCTTTAGGAGAGCTGGCATCAAAAAGGAAAAAACAGCTATCACATATATTAATCACATAATTCCCTTCTGAGTCTATAGAATCAGCTCTTATAGCGGCTTCTATTGAATCGACACATTGGATTGTATTGAGTTCAAAGTCCCGAAGGACGCGACTTATTAAGTTTCCATTGAGATCATATTCAGAAGCGCACACCCCGTATAAATATTGTCCGACTTGCATTATGTTTCCGCTGACTGTACCCGTTTCAGAGTTAATTTGGACCGGAGGACTACCACCCAAAGGGGTACCTGCTGAAAATTCACCTCCCACAAATAAAACCTCATCGTATGGTGGTGGCAAATCGGGATCCGGCGCAATACCATCTGGATCTCTAATTGTACCCGGATTCGATCCCGAGCCCCCGAGCCCTCCTCCAACTAATGGAGAACAAAATTCATATCGAATTTCTGTTTCCATAGTTTGATTAGGGGTTATGGCAGTATGCTGGAGCTCTACACTCGATTCCAAACAAGCAACGGACGTGGGAGTCTCTGGAAAGCGCAATGAAGACCTTTCGAGCTCTTGCGCCAAAGGGGTGATTTCTATCGTGTAGGTACTTCCCGTTGATATCGGAGATTCAATATTTGAAATGGTCCCATTTCTGCAGCACCTTTGATAGGATACAATATAGGAATGCTCAGATACAGGTAAGTCTAGAGTATAAATGTATTCTGCGCGCTGAATGCATAAGTCAAAATAAGAATATTGGCAAACATCAGGCGCTAATGAATCCAGAGTATCAATATCAGGAGCATCTAAAAAGGTAGAAAAGAAAACAGAATCCAGCATGTCTTCACGGTAAATAGTAATCGTTCCGACAATACCTGAAGCTGGATTTATCTGAGAATCAAATAAATTGCCTTCGTCATTACAATCGCGATATAGGACCAAATGGAACTCATATACTCCCCTTTCAATGGTATTGTAATACATTTGCCCACCTACAATGTGCTTAGCAGAAATATTAAAGCAGGGAAGTAAAATGAAAAGCAAAAAAATATATAAAATTATCCTCATTCATTCAACATTAAATTAAAAGGTATCTCGAGTCCGAAACCTTTTCTATTTCATACCCTATGATAGAAATGAAAATATTGACTTCTTATAAATATACGCATATGAACCTAAAACGCTGACTACTTCAACGAATTAATGTGGCGAATTCTCTAAATTGAAAGGATTTTCCTCTGGGGCCGACAAACCGTACCTGGCATATATAAACACCAGCGGGCATCATGTTGCCCGTATTGTTTTTTCTTCCATTCCAGCCTATTGCTGGGTCAGTACTCGTAAAGATTTTTTGACCCCAACGATCATAAATATTCATCTCGAATTGAGAGATAAACCCTAATGCTCCTGTTCCTCTGTAAATAGAATTCTGACCATCCGGGCGAAAAGCATTGGGAAGGAAATACAAAGCCTTAGGGATGACATCAATGAGTTGAGTTGCCGTATCTGTACACCCGTTCTCATGTGTCACCAGAAGATCAACTTCCACAGTTCCCGTATCGGGAAATGTAATCGTTGGATTTCTTAAATCGCTACTTCCGAAATCGCCAAACGCCCAACTGTAATGCTCTGCAAGTTGAGACAAATCGCTAAACTGAGCTGTATTATTTACCTGGGTTAAAGATCTGGGAGAGTATGTGAAATCTGCAATAGGGCTTTCTAAGACAACTATGCCTTGTGCTACCTCCCCTGCGTATTCGCAACCGATTGGAGAAATGATTTCCAATGATACATTATAAACCCCAGCATCTTCATAAATATGAGTTGGGCTTATTTCCGTGGAGGAATTTCCATCTCCGAATTGCCAAAAAATATCATAACTCTCATCTAATGGATAGGATAAGTTATTGAATGCAACTCTTAGCGGTTGACACTCTCCATCGACCTCAGTTTCTATTTGTATTTGGTTGGGAATCGGATAATATGGAATCAACTTCTCCGTGACAGCCTTGCAGCCCTTATCATCAATTACTTCGTAAACAATCACTTTGTCGCCGGGAGTCCTGAATTCGTAGTTGATTGCGTTTCCACTACTTGTGCTTTCGTTGTCAATATTCCAATTCCGCTCTATGATTTCATTATTTTCTGTAAAAGAACTCCCCTCAAAAGAAACCAATCCAGCCCGACAGGTATCGTAATCAAATGAAAAATCATTTTCTATTCGACCAAAAATATTGACTAAAAAATTTGCCGTATCAGAACACTCTGTATTCTTGTTCACAATCAATTGCCCGGGGTATGTCCCCAGATCTGGAAAGTCTATTTGCGGGTTGGTGGCTGTAGAAATGATATCCTCACCACTTTCTACCTCAAAGGTCCATTCATGTGTTGATATGAATCTCTGCAAAAAGCTAGAGTCATTGAACTGTACACTGCTCCTTCCACATGCATTAAAAATAAAATTTCCTCTTTCGTCAATGCTGTCGGCTTCCATAGAAGCGGTAACTGCTGCATCACACTCAACGACATTGAATTGAAAATCACGGCGGATTTGGCTCAAAATATTTCCCTGAGCGTCAAATTCCGTTGCACAAACGCCCACCACAAATTGTCCCAGGTTTTCAGGAGTCCCCGAAATGATTCCCGTTTCAGAGTCAATAGAAACTACCGGATCTCCTCCCAAAGGGGTTGTGCTTGTAAATTCTCCCCCTACGAACTGGACTTCGTTGTAAGGAGGGGGTAAGTCCGGATCGGGTGCTACTCCATCGGGGTCTGTACCCATTCCCGGATTACCTGAAGAACCTGCCAACCCGCCACCTAAAAAGGGAGAACAAAATTCATACTCTATGCTGTTCCCAGACTGCCCATCAGGGTCGAATGCAGAGTGATCAAAGTCTAATGGTTGCCCATTGCAAATAACAACAGGAGGGAAGTTTGAAAACTGAACAGATGAATTTCCGGTTTGCTGAGACAAAGGAGAAATATCGATAGTGTAGGTCGCTCCCGAAGAACTGGGGTCTACGATATTATTGATGGTATTGTTTCGGCAACACCGCTGATATGATATGGTATAGGTTTGATTCGTTATGGGTAGCTGCAGCCTGAAAGTGTATTCGCCTCGCTCTACACATAAAAACGGTGGAGCTACTAAGCAGGGGTTGTCGGGCTGGACTTCAATTGACTCAACATTCGGAGGCCCTAGTACTACTCTATCAAACGGAAGTTCTAAATCCGACCTATACACTGACACCGTTCCGGTGGATGCTGAACCAAATGGAGCATTCTGAGAGTCAAATAACGCGCCTCCACTAGCACAATCCCTGTAAACGATAAGAGTAAACTCGTAATTGCCTGGACTGATCGTCTCATAATAAAACTCACCTCCAATGATATGGCGGGACTCCCCTTTTTCGAAAAATGAAAAAATGAGTCCTAAAATCAAAAGTCCGCATCTTATTTTAGACAGCATCGACATATAAACGGAAATATAATGGGAATTGATGTAAAAAAGTGAAGCAAAAAAAAGAATCTCACCTGTTTTGCATCTCAATGACAATGTATAATTATTGAAATGTCAAATTGGCTCAAGATTTAACAAAAATTATTTTCACATACTTTAAAATTTCAAAATTCAGTTTTCCTTACCGACGAGAAAGTTTTTATTATGAAAATTTATAAAAAAGTTGATGAAAAGTGGATATTGAAAGTTCAGTCCGGTGCAGTTTTTCTTCATCCGACTGATACAACATGGGCTATTAGCAGTTCAGCATTCTCCAGTAAAGGGTATCAAAACCTACAGCTGATAACAAAAGAGCAATCTAATGAGCCCACTACTATTCTTGTCGATTCTATACCCAGGTTAAAAAAATACATTTACCAACTGCACCCGAGAGTAGAAACGCTCCTCTCCTTTCACCACCGCCCCATCACCTTATTATTTAGGGAGATTAAAATGCTGCCATCCCATCTTCTAGATCATAATGGTTTTGCAGCTATTTGTATGGTGCAGGATAAAAGGATAAAAAAAATGATTAACATCCTCAATCATCCCCTTATTTATAAACCTCTCAAAACAAGTCTTAATTCTTATGCTACTACTATCGATATGATTCAGTCTAAAATAAAAGAAAACTCCGATTTCATCTATCATCCAAGTGGTCACCTATTCAGTCAGCCGGATGTTGGAAAACCGCCGGTCATCGCAAGAGTAAAAACTGACGGAGGTCTTCTGTTTCCAAAAAATTGAATGGAAATATGAAGCAGGGCAAAAAACACTGAGGTTTGATGTGCAAATTCCATCTTCAGAATGCACGGCGACTCCGATTTTGGTTTAGCATTTTTTATCAGAAGGAAATAATTAAACTAAGCCATCCAGAAATCTTAATTCGTTCAACGTGTTTAACCAAAAGTTAGTCCTCATGTTCATCCCATACGGCCAGAATACGATGAATACTCTTGTCGCGAGCCAACATTTCTGAAAAGGCATTTTCGCGGTCATCATTATATAAATAGTAATGATATATCAATGTTTGCGCAAATTCCTCTTGGTTATTATTGGAGTCTGAGCAGTAATTTTCAAATTCGGCTTGCTCATCTAAAAAGTTTGACCAGGATTTGAGCAAATCTGAGACATTAAGATTTGAATCTTTACTATTATCGCCATACACGTAATTGTATACAAAGGATTGTAAAAAGCCACTTGACCACAAATAGCAATCTGAGAAAAGAAAAGAGTCTAAAGGGATGAAAACATCGGGTATTATACCCTCACCACTTAGTATGGGGGTTCCATACTGTGTTTGAAAAGAGCTAGAGTCTAAATTGGCAATACTGTCCTTCGAGAAAAATTCACCATTATTATATCGACGATTGTAACTGTTGCCGTAATCACCATCTCCGTAGGGCCTTTGAATCATTCGTCCGCTTGGGGTGAGGTATTTTGCTGTTGTCAACCTCAAAGCCGACCCATCCCCAAGATTAAATTGTTCCTGAACTAACCCTTTCCCGTACGTTCTTTGGCCAAACACAATACCCCTTTCCCAATCTTGTATAGCCCCGGCCAAAATTTCAGAAGCAGAGGCTGAGTTAGAATTGACTAAGACAGCAATGTTCCCAATCGAATAAAAACTCTTTCCGGTGCTCTTATATTCCTTTTGAACTCCATTTCTATTTTTTGTATACACGAGAAGTCGGTCGCGTTCTTCAAACAACTGACTGAGAATTTTCACTACCTCTGATAAATAGCCTCCGGGATTATCTCTTAGGTCAATGATAAGGTTTTCAATTCGATAACCGTCAGACAGATTTTCCAATGCATTCATGAATTCTTTATACGCATTTCCATTAAAGTGACTCAGCTTGATGAAGGCAATATTGGAATCAATTTGTCCTGAATACTCCACACTGTGGTAAGGAATCTTACTCCGCTGAACATTGTAATTCACAGTCTTTTCAGCCCTCGGATGTAAAACCCCCAATTCAATTTCAGACCCGGAAGGACCTTTTATCAGGTTGCGAATACTGTCTGTACTCATGATAGAGGATAAGTCGACCCCATTTGCCCGCAATATCATATCTCCAGAGCGAATACCTGCTTTTTTTGCCGGGCCTTCCTCTACTACACTTATTACCACGACTGTATCTTCAATTCTTACATACTCTACCCCAATTCCCTCAAAATCGCCCCGGGTTCTCTCATTGACATCTTGCAACTCTTTTTTAGAGATGTAAAAAGAATGTGGGTCCAGACTGTCCATTATAGCGTTTAAAGCTATATCCATGAGTGCTTCGGAGTTCACATCCTCGACATACTGAGCTTCAATGTACCTGAGAGCCTCAACTAGTTTATAATGATCAGACTTTGATCGAATCAGATGGCCTTTAGATGTATCTGATGATTCATCACTTTGAGAATCATGAATATTCAATGTCCCTCCCATGATAATGCCAAAAACTAATACAGACATTAAAATTAAAGGCTGCCAAGGCCAAAACGAATTCATTTTTTCATCCTGGTACATAAAGTATTCAAATTAAGTGAACATGTAATACAATTAAGTTGGGAATGTTCACTATACCGGATTCTAGTAAAAACGGGGTCTGCGAACCTTAGCGATATGTTTTGCCAATCGAACGACTTGACAGCAATAGCCAAATTCATTGTCATACCAGGCGTAGACCATAGCGGACTTTCCATCCTCAGATACAATATTACTAGGACTGTCGACAACTGAAGTACTCGTCATACCTACTGCGCTGGTCGAAACGTACTCCGTATCAGTCGAATAATGAATTTGTTCCATAAAGTCCCCTTCCAATGATGCATCTCTCAACAAATGATTCAGCTCTTTTAAGTTGGTTTGACCTTTTAAATGAAAGTTCATGATCGCTAATGAGACATTAGGGGTAGGCACGCGAACAGCATTGCCGGTTAATACACCCTTCAAATGAGGTAAAACTCTAGATACAGCTTTGGCTGCTCCTGTTGTCGTCAAGACCATGTTTAATGCAGCTGCACGACCTCTTCTCGGTTTTTTGTGAAAATTATCCAATAAATTCTGATCGCTCGTATAGGCATGGATGGTTTCAATATGACCTTTCTCTATGCCGAAGGCACCATCAACAGTTTTAATGATGGGAACAATTGCATTTGTAGTACAAGATGCGGCACTTACTATATTTTCAGTGTCAGACTGGTCCTGGTTAGCTCCATAGACAATATTTACAATATCTTTCCCCGGAGCAGTAAGGATTACATGAGAAATTCCAGGTCTGAGGTGTTGACTCAACCCTTCTTTATCTCGCCAGACCCCCGTATTATCGATAAGAACAGCATCCCTAATTCCATAATCATTGTAATCGATTGTATCCGGTCGATCCGAAAAGATAAAATTGATGTGGTTCCCATTTACAATTATAGAGGAGTTTTCACTATCCACAGTTACCGTCCCCTGGAAATCACCATGAACGGAATCAGAAAGTAACAAAGCAGCACGCTTTTCTAACTCTTCTTCCACACTTTTCATCTTGCCGCGCAAAACGATGGCTTTAAGCAAGAGTTGATCTCCTCGCCCAGTCGTAGAAATAATTCTACGTGCAAGAAGGCGACCAATGCGACCGAAACCGTAAAGGACAACATCCCTAGCTTCTATTGATTTACCTGAGTCGCCGGCTAAATTATTAATGCAGTCTTCGACAAAATCTCCAAGTTGCAAATTGGGATTTGATTCAAGCTCTGCCGCCATCTTCCCGATATCTATTTTTACTGGGTTCAAGTCTTTTCGGCTGCGAATCTCTCTGGCAATAGCTAAAGTCGTTGAGATCGAGATATCCTGATCAATATAATTTCGAGCAATTTTGTGGTCATGCAGTACTTCGCTGGGTCTTGAATCATAAATATCTCTTCGAAATAAAACCAATTCTATGCCTTTATCGAAGCGTAAATCGCCAACTATTTTAAGTAATTCCAAGGCAGACTGTTCCTGCTTTCTCCAATCAGAAAGCTCATTATCTCTCTTGGTTTGTAGTTCTTTGGTTTGACTCATGTCGCTCATATTAATTTGTTCAAATATAACATAAATCACATTGATGGTAAGACTGAAAGGATAACTTTTCGACTTCGTTTACCCAGACTTTGACGGGCTCTCACTACTCTCAGATTCTTCCTTATCGGGAGTAGGACTTTCAGTCTCATCTAAAAACATAAGAGAAGATTCCTTCTCCCATTGTTCCAACATTTTCAATCCCTGATCCTCAAATACACCTTGCTGCAAATCCACACTATCCATTATTCCACTTGAAAGTTCCATGAAGCGCTCCATCTCTCCCACCTTGTGAGCTACATCATCAGCAATGACTTCAATAGCCTCATCAAACATGACCTTTTTATCACTATCCCCCTGAATAACATTCATGGCAGATTGCATCGCACTATGGGAAGCGCGAATTGCTTTTCGCTCCTCCTCCTTCACTTTTATTTGATCCCTTGTGTCCTCTAATAATATTTCGGAATTACTATACATTTTATTCAAAACCCGTTGTAATATCTCAAGTTTCTTCTTAAGATTTTTATACTTCTCGTTACTATCTTTTAAACGCGCCGCTTTTCGCGAGGCGAGGACCATTTGCTTATCCATTTCCTTTTCTTTCGCCTTACTGGCCAAAGCCAATTGGTTATTGACTTCACCTTCATTCTGATCTATCAAGGTTGTCAATTTATGAAGCTGCCCTTGCACGTTACCTATTTGGTCGCTCATTTGACTTAGATTTTTCTCTAAGTCACGGACGTAATTTTTCAGAATACCAATAGGGTCAATTGTGATAAACCAACTTGTAATTGACCGCATTATACTTTTATACATGTAGCCTACCAAAGTGCGCATTCGAGGATCGAAAATAACGTAAAGAAGAGCCGCTAAAACCAAAAGCATGAGCGTGAGATACAACGCATTTTCAGCCAATTCAACCAAAGCGGGCATAACACGATATAAGCCATAAATACCGGCTCCTAAAAGGAGAAGCAGAAACACTGTCCCTATGACACCATCAGGCCGCTTATAATATGGCTTTCGCTTAAAATTTTTATCGATCGGTTGAGGGTAGCTCATATCAATTTTTTATTCCATTTGATCTAAATGTTCAAATTGTCACTAAAATAAAGGCCTAATCGGAAAAAAAGCCTATATTTTATATAGATTGCTGAATATATTCGTCAGACTTCTGTTTTTCAAGTACACGCATTAATATACATAACTTAATCTAAAAATTGAGAAATAAATTGAAGAGCAGCCTGCTCAGCATGTGAGGGCCCATCAATGGGATATTGAAGAAAGCCTACATGACCTCCAAATTTAGGAAAATAACCATGTAAGTATTTATTGGATTTGATGCCTTTCCGTGGATAATCCTGGTCACTTAAAATAGGGTCATCTAGAGCATTTATGATTAGAGTAGGAATTCTGATTTGATCCAAGCGCTCATTTGCGGAAGAAAACTCATAAAAAGAGTCCGCACCGGACAAGCCATTTAAAGGAGCAGAAAAACGCTCATCAAATTCACGCCACCTCTTGATGTCATCTATTCCATGAGTGTCCAAAAACCCGGGAAACTGTGCGGCTTTTCGCTTAACCTTTTCTTTCAGTTTATCGAGAAAGTATTTGCCATATAATTTCTTAAACCCCTTTTCAAGATTTTGAGACGCAGCCCGAATATCACAAGGTGCAGAGATTGCGACAGCCGCAACAATGGGCCCCTTTACCTGGCTTCCGTGCCTACCCAATCCATTCAAAATAATAGCTCCACCCATCGAAAATCCAACGAGAGCTATTTGTTTATAGTCCATTTCGGTTGCCCTTGAAACTACAAAATCGAGATCGGCTGTATCACCATGAGAGTACAACTTTGGTCTCAAATTCATTTCTCCGGAGCAAGAACGACTGTTCCAGGCAATAACATCCCAGTCTCTTTCAAAAAAAAAGCGTGCCGCAGTTTGAATGTAAGGTCTTTCACTGCTTCCTTCCAGACCATGACCTATTATGAGCACCTTTTTATTTTCGCCTTGTAATAAGTCCACATCAATAAAGTCTCCATCAGGAGTGTCCCAACGCTCACGATAATAAGGTACAAAATCTGTTTTCAGGAATTTAGAAGCGAAAATGGTATGAATATGCCCATTTCGAAGCCAAAATGGTGGTCGATACTTTTTGATTCGGTTGACGTCATTAAATTTTTTCATCACAGGAAATCTACATCCGGTGCAAAAGGATATCTCATAAGGTAGTTTATAGCTCGAGAAATATCAAAACCTTCAAAAACAACTTTGTGAAGGACATTTATAATTGGTACTTGTACGGAATACCTTTCTGCCAGTATCTTTGCAATTTTCAATGTCCTGACACCCTCCGCTACTTCTTCCATGTCAGAAAGAATTGTATCTAAACCTTCCCCTTGTCCCAGTCGAAAACCGACAGAATAGTTGCGACTCTTGGAACTGGTTGCTGTGGCTATGAGGTCACCAATTCCCGCTGTTCCTAAGAAAGCGCGGCTGTCAGAACCAACAGCTTTTCCAAGATATATCATTTCCCGTAACCCCCTTGTGATCAACATAGCTTGTATGTTTTTCCCCATTGACCGTCCATCTAACATCCCCGTGCCTAAAGCAATGATATTTTTCAATGCTCCGGCTAATTCTGCCCCTCTCATATCATGAGATCCAAAAACAAAGAAAGAGTCGCTGATTAGTGCCTGTTGCCCCATTTCGATTAACTCGTCGTATGGGCTTGCAATAACTGATGCTGTAGGGTAGCCTTCCTGAATCTCTTTAGCCAGGTTGGGGCCCGCTAAACACCCCACCCTTCGAACTACTGACTCCTCCAAAATCACCTCGCTCATGGTTCGAATTTTTGGGCCTGAAATAGATTTTTCATCCTCTCCCTCCTGGTTATTTTCCTTGACATCAAAACCCTTTGTGCAATGAATCATCATATGATATGGACGCAAGAAAGGACTAAAGTCACTAATCATAGAACAAAAATTCTTCGAAGGAACAGCTGGAAAAATTAAACGGACACGATTGCAAAATTCAGAAATATCAGAGGTCGCCTTAATTTTATTCGAAAAGCGGGTGCCTCTAATTTCATGGAATTGATTCATCTCCACCGCTTGGTCTTCAGACCGAACGTAAACCAGAACATCTTGCTTTTTTGCTAATAGCATGGCTATTGTCAACCCAAAGCTTCCTGCACCTATTACACCTGGAGGGAAGTGCTCAGCCATATCTCAATCTTTTATTCCCTCACGCTTCCAGCTAAGTTGATCTAATTTGCGGTCTACTTCATCAATGAACTGCATTAACTCCTGCGGGGCTCCATTATTAATCGCAATGCGCTTTCGTCTTTTTTGGTATTCACTGAAGACATAAATCCAGGGCATATCCAAAATGATTTCTTTATCATTCTCAGGATAACGACCTTCCATCTGAAAAAAATCTATGGCTAATAGCATTCGATCAATAGATTGAATATCCTTTTTTTGCATTTTAGCCGTGTAGCCGCCAATCTTTTGAACATGTCGCTTTCCTTCATAAAACACCTGTCCATCAGCTAAAATCGTGGCAGTGTAAACTGGACAGCTCCCATAGCAGGATGACTTTTCCAAATGAATAACCGTGTCGGGATCGGTAACAAAAGGATTTCGCATGGGGTTGGGGTTCAAGTCATCGGGCTGATCAGCGTTGCCACTTGATTCCATTTTTACCCCTGTCGGTAATTCGGCCTTTTCAAGCGAACGATCTGAATTCTTTGAATCTACCATAGATGAAGTAGACTGGCGATTACATGCGAATAATCCGACTAATGTAATCCATACCACCCACTGAGTTATTCTATTTAGCTTCATCCTTATTTCTTTCCTTTCTTTTTTTCCTGGGTTTTGCGTTGCTCTTCCATCGCCTGTTCTAATCTCGCCCTAAACCCACTTTTCTTTTTGGGCTTTTCTTTATTTCGATTCAATTCAGACTTGATTTTCTCATCGTTAAAAATAAACGATTTGGTAATCGCTGTCTGCGATATATTAAAGATATTTGAAAACAGCAAATAACAAGTCAAACCAGATGAATAGCTATTCAGAAAGAAGAGAAACATGACCGGCATTAAGTACTGCATGTATTTCATCATGGGATTGGATTGCATCATCGAGGTATCCATATTTTTCATATTGTACATCGTGTATCCAAAAAGAGAAACGGCCCATAGTAGAGTGAACAAACTAATATGTGACCCGTATGCGGGTATATAAAATGGGAGCTCAAAAAACACATCATAGGTGGACAAATCCTCAGCCCACAAAAAACTCTCCTGTCTAAATTCAATTGATGCCGGGAAAAACCGATAAAGGGCAAACCAAATGGGCATTTGAAGCACCATGGGCATACATCCTCCCAGCGGATTCACACCAAACTCCCTGTACAACTTCATCGTCTCCATTTGTTGAGCACTGGAGTCATCCTTATTCTTCTCCTTTATCTTAGCAATTTCAGGCTTTAAAGCCGCCATTTTTGCTTGTGAATGCAGCATTTTATACGTCAGGGGATATAAAGCAAACTTTATGACAAACGTTAAAATAATAATCGCTATCCCTAAACTTCCAATATAAGTGGAGAAAAAAGCAAAAACAGGGCGTATAACCCATCGGTTAATCGTTCCAAAAATGCTCCACCCGTAGGGTATAACATCTTCTAATTCATGGCCCATAGTTTTCATGGCCTCAAAATCATTCGGACCAATGTAAAGCCTTTGGTCGATGCGGTCTTCCTTTGGGTTTGTTATTTTATGTATAAATGAGGAGCGAGCAATTTTAAGTTTATCTCTTTGGTTTTCAATATTTTGGATATCCAGCTCCCCTCCCGCATAGGTCGACTCCGACATAAAAGTAGAGTTGAAAAATTGGTTGGCATGGGATACCCAATTCAGGGATTCCTCAATTTGTTCATTATCATCTGCTGTCCATGACAATGAAGTGGGCGAGTTTTCCACGGTCTTGTAATGAACTGTAGTATAGGTCTCTTCATACCCATCCGGTTTTTCCTGGCGCTCCAAAACGTTGACCCAATTAAACTGAATACTTTCCTGCGGCTGAATATATGCATCTAAGCCGGAAAAATCGGTTTGAAAATCAAGTTGATAACCCGATTCAGCTAATATATATCGGAACGTAACCTTTCCACCCTGCGGCAAACTGGCATACAACTCCAACATTCGGTCAGAGGTTTGCTCAACACTAAAAGCCAGATCACCCGTATTGATATACCCTCCGCTGGATTTTGGAATAATGTACTCGTATTTATGATCGGGATCAGTCATCAGACTTAAGGGTGCGTAGTATTCTTCACCGGTTTCATCGATAGCCACCCGCTGATAACCTTTAATCCTTGCTTCACCAATAATACCGCCCATATTTGAAATGGACAATTCAAGTTGTTCGTTGGACAGGGAGTAAAACTGCTCTTCGACATTTTTGGTGAGACTATCTGAGGTCTCATCCGTAATCGCAGCAACTTCTGGCTCCCCCTCAGTTTGTCCATTTTTCTCAAGGTCAGCCCCCTGCTCCACCATAGCTATGGAGTCTTGCAGCCGCTGGGCCTCAGCCAATTCTTCTTCTGTAGGGGCATTTATTTGCGCCCACAAATAAAATAAGCCAAAAATGAGTATGATTCCAATAACGGTATTTCTATCCATAGTATAAACAGTATGATCTGCGTTTGGCGTTCTTTTTTGAGACCTCAAAAGTACGTATTCTTTACATTTTTAACCTAAGATTAGTTTCAGAATACCTTTCTGAATGAGAAATAGCCCAAACAAACCCCTTCGATTTGATAGAAATTCATTGCCGATTACCAGTGATAGTCTAGTATCTTGTCAAATTGATAATCGAAGCAAACTTCATCACCTATTTTTTCATTAATTTTGTCCGTCCAAAGATCCAAAAAGCGATAGTACATATGTTTGATAATTTAACAGACCGATTAGAAGGAGCTTTCAAGTCATTGAAAGGTGATCACAAACTAACAGAACTCAATGTTGCCCAGTCTTTAAAAGAAATTCGCAGGGCTCTTGTAGCCGCTGATGTGAATTACAAAATTGCTAAGGAATTTACTGAGGAGGTAAAAGAAGATGCTCTTGGGCAGCGAAACGTGCTCAAATCAGTGAAGCCGGGAGAGTTAATGGTGAAAATTGTTCAGGATCACCTTGCAGAACTCATGGGCGGCGGTAAAGTCGACATTAATCTAGAAGGTAAGCCTGCGGTCATACTTATTGCAGGCCTGCAAGGTTCAGGTAAAACGACCTTTTCAGGAAAGTTGGCCAGACATCTCAAAGCAAAGAATAACAAAAAGCCTCTTTTGGTCGCTTGTGATGTTTACAGACCTGCTGCCATAGACCAGCTAACTGTTATATCTGAACAGATCAATGTGCCCATCTTTAAAGACCTGGAAGACAAAGATCCTCTATCTATCGCTAAGCGAGCCATTCAGCACGCCCGCGATAACCATAATGATGTAGTCATTGTAGATACCGCTGGACGGCTTTCTATTGATGAAAACATGATGGAGGAAATATCGGGCCTGAAAAAGGGATTGGATCCTTCTGAAACCCTATTTGTGGTTGACTCTATGACGGGTCAGGATGCAGTCAACACAGCAGCAAACTTCAATAAGCGCATTGATTACGACGGGGTAGTTCTTACAAAACTCGACGGAGATACACGAGGTGGGGCTGCCTTATCTATAAAGTATGTAGTGGGCAAGCCTATAAAATTTGTCAGTGCAGGAGAAACCATGGACACGCTGGATGTTTTTCACCCGGATCGAATGTCACAACGGATTTTAGGCATGGGGGACATCACCTCCTTTGTAGAAAAAGCGCAAGAACAATTCGATGAAAAAGAAGCTCGGAAATTAGAGCGTAAAATCAAGAAGAATAAGTTTGACTTCAATGACTTTTTGACTCAATTGAATCAGATTCGAAAAATGGGTGACCTCAAAAGTTTGATGGGAATGATACCCGGCATGAGCAAAATGACCAAAAATTTGGATATTGATGATTCCGCATTCAATAAAACCGAAGCCATCATCCTTTCCATGACGCCAGAAGAGCGAGGTAATCCCGAAGTCCTGAACATCAGCCGTAAGCGCAGGATTGCCAAAGGATCCGGACATAAAATGCATGAGGTCAATCAGTTTATCAAGCAATTCCACCAAATGAAAAAAATGATGAACATGATGAGCAAAGGCAAGAATATGAATAACTTATTGAGTCGAATGAAGGGACAAATGTAATTCAACCCATACCTTTCAACTCTCGAGAATCATCTGACAGATAAAACAACGCCACAATGAACCCATTGATCTCAGGACAAATCGTGGACGTCAGAAATCGAAGAATCTTCCCCGGCGAGATCGAAATAGAAGAAGGTAAGATCAAGCATATTCGGTCCCGCCCCGAAACAAAGGTTGATGAGGGTTATATCATGCCCGGCTTTGTGGACGCCCATATTCATATCGAAAGTTCAATGTTGGTTCCCTCAGAATTTGCAAAATGGGCCGTCCCTCACGGAACGATAGCTACTGTATCCGATCCTCATGAGATTGCGAATATAATTGGCGTGAATGGCGTGGAGTTTATGATCGAAAATGGGAAGTCCGTCCCACTGAAGTTCCATTTTGGTGCTCCAAGTTGTGTGCCGGCTACCCCTTTCGAAACTGCTGGAGCGAATATTTCCCCGGAAAAAATACGGCAATTGCTGAATAGGGATGAAATAATGTACCTGGCAGAAATGATGAATTGGCCAGGGGTGCTCAATAATGACCCAGAGGTCCTTGAGAAAATAAAAGTTGCCAGAGAGTTTAACAAAGTTATTGATGGTCACGCCCCCGGGCTGCGCGGCGAGAAAGCTGAACAGTATTTCGCAGCGGGTATCACCACTGATCACGAGTGCACGAATTACGAAGAGGCTGTTGAAAAAATTAAAGCTGGTGCGAAAATAGCGATTCGAGAGGGAAGCGCCGCGAAAAATTTCGAGGCTCTCCACCCTCTTTTCTCCAGTCATCCCGAAGCCTTGATGCTATGCTCAGATGATAAGCATCCGGATGAATTGATGGAAGGACACATTAATCAGCTTGTTATCCGTGCGCTCCAGAAAGGGTATGCGCTTTTCGATGTACTTCATGCCGCCTGTATCCATCCTATCGACCATTATGGAATGAATGTGGGAAGTCTAAGGCCGGGGGACCCCGCAGACTTCATTCGAGTGGAAGATTTAAGAGGTTTCAAACTGAAAGAGTCCTATATCGATGGCGAAAAAATTTACGACAACGCCCAGGTTCTGTTTGATTATGAGACGAAGAAGTTTCCGGTACGAATGGATGCCGCCTTTCTAAAACAAGAGCAGATAGCTATTGAGGCTCAGAAACCCCGACATCGAGTCATTGTTGCTCATGATGGCGAACTTATCACATCGCAAACCATAGAGAAGTGTTCTATCGACGAGAATGGACAGGCGGTTAGTGACCCAAACCGCGACATCCTAAAAATGGTAGTCTACGACCGCTACCATTCCAGTCCTCCCGCCGTCGCCTTCATACGTGGCTTTGGTCTCAAAGCAGGGGCATTGGCATCGAGTGTAGCACATGATTGTCATAATCTAATTGCTGTGGGTGCTTCTGATGATGATATCATTCGCGCTATCAATGGCATTATAGAACATAAAGGCGGAATTTCCTTTGCTTGCGAAGAGGATGTAGATGTGCTTCCCTTACCCGTGGCGGGAATTATGACTGCGGAAAAGGGTAATTCCGTGGCGAAACAGTACAAAGACCTGGACAGACGAGTGAAACAAGCGGGTTCTAGTCTTTCCTCACCTTATATGACCTTGTCTTTTATGGCTTTGTTGGTCATTCCTTCTCTCAAATTGTCCGATCAGGGTCTATTTGATGGTGAAAAATTTCAATTTGTCGATCTCTTCGTCAAAGACTGATTTTATTCTCTTTAAGTTTGATTTCACTTAAAAATGAGGACCGTTTGATAGTAAAGCCCTAGTGTCATTTTATTTATGAATTCATTGAGGCACGATATCAACACCCAAATCCAGACCCAATTCCTATTCCAGCTCCAAACAGGGTGTGATCTTCGCAAAATAAATGTATGGAACTAAAGCCGGAAATGATTCAAATTTGCCCCGAACGAGGTCTCCGTTTCTTTACATGCTCCAAGTGCTCAATCCCCGGGTGAGGGATGGTAAGGGTCTGCTCCCGCCGCGAAGTAAAGGGAGCAGAGTCCGGAGGACGGAACCCCTGCACAGCCCGGCCCCGTCCACCTGAGCCTCAGGTGGATGGGGACACCCCCAAATACAAAAAATAAAAATGAGGGGGCTTCGGCAACTTTTCGCTTGATCTTTATCTTTTATATTTGCAAACTAAAGGGCCGACAGTAAATATGTACATCCCGGACCAAATGGTAAAATATGCTTTTTAAGACGCTCAAAAAGCAAGGTAAGTATTCTTTTTCCAATGCGCGATCAGACTTTTTGGCCGGATTGATTGTGGCGGTCATGCTCATTCCGCAAGGGATGGCGTATGCTCTTTTGGCGGGGCTGCCTCCTATTTATGGTTTGTATGCGGGGCTCACTCCGCTTCTTATCTACCCTTTTTTAGGTTCTTCCAAACACCTTTCCGTAGGTCCGGCGGCGCTCATGGCGCTGATTATTTATTCCGGTCTGTCATCGATGGCGGAACCCATGTCGGAGCGATTTATAGAACTGGCTATCACTACGGCGTTTGTAGCGGGATGTATTCAAGTGATTTTGTCGATCATTCGAATGGGATATCTAGTTAATTTTCTTTCGAGGCCGGTCATCCGCGGGTTCACAACAGCGGCAGCGCTCATAATTATTATGAGTCAGCTCCGTTATTTGCTAGGAGTAGAGACAGAGCGGTCGGGCAGTACGTTACTGAATGCATATCAACTCATCACGCATCTGGATGGGATTCAATGGATGACTACTGCTTTCGGAGTCGTAAGTTTGGGCTTTATTTTTTGGGTGAAATTTTCGGGTCGGAAATTACCTGCTTCGCTTCTGATGGTCACCCTGAGCTCTATCATTGTGTACTCGATGGGCTGGGAGTCGGGAGATATGAAGCTGATTGGTTCAGTGCCGACGGGACTCCCTCATTTTATGCTGCCCGATCTCCGACTATCCACTCTCTGGCAAGTCATGCCGATTGCCGCTGTGGTATGTTTGATCAGTTTTATTGAATCCTTGTCTGTAGCAAAGGTGATCGCAGCAAAATCGGATAGCGCAGCGATTAGTGGAAATCGGGAATTATGGGCCCTGGGCTGGTCGAAAATCATATCCGCATTTTTCCAATCCTTCCCGAATACGGGGAGCTTCTCCCGAACGGCATTGAATGCAGAGGCTGGTGCGCGCACAGAGTTGGCGTCCATTTGGACGGCGGTGTTTACCGGAACCGGACTCTTGTTTTTCACGAGTCTTTTTTACTATGTCCCTCAAACGGTTTTGGCGGCAGTCGTGATCGGGTCTGTAGTTTCATTAGTCGATATTCGGGAGGCGCGTAATTTGCTGAGCCGGGATCCGAAAGATTTTTACGTTTTCATGTTGACTTTCGGATTGACCGTCGCATTCGGCATATTAGAAGGGGTTCTAGCCGGTGTGATATTATCGCTAATTTTCATTTTGTATAAAGCTTCAAGACCCCACTTTGCCGAATTAGGGGCCCTGCCAGAGTCCGCGATCTACAAGAGTGTCAGTCGCTTTGAATCCGCTGAAGCTCAGTCGAACTGCCTGATCTTTAGGTATGATGCAGATTTGTTTTTTGCGAATGCAGAGCATTTCTACGAAAATATCGTAAAAGCCTCGAGAGAAAAAGAGGGGCTGAAGGCGGTCATTATCGACGCCAGTGCTATTGGCAGTGTGGACAGCACCGGCATTGCGCAATTAAAGCTCCTGAAAGAGGCTGCTGATCGAGCGAAAATAAAGTTATTCATCACAGGTTTGAAGGGTCCCGTTCGGGATATTTTTAGGCGTCATCAGGTCTTTTCCTGGCTTCCCCTCGAAAACTTTTTCCTCAATGTCGATTTAGCGATGAGCAAAATCAATAACGAAACTGCAAAATCCCTCCCCTATCCGGAAAAAGTAAAGGAAGATGAACGGGGTTCGATTTGACAATGGATCCTGATCGCTGTCCTCAAATCTTTTTCCGATCCATTATTGAGGAAAGAATTATGAATTCACCAGCCTGCTAAGTCCCCGCACTCTGTATTAATCCAAACTCTTTGTATATTTAGATCAAAGTTTAAGTCATGGATATACGAATACTTATTTTTTTCGCGAGTAGTATTTTATTTACGGGCGGGTTATGGGCTCAAACTGAACCGATCCAAGCCGTTCATAGCTGCCATCACATTAAAAATCAACTCGCCCAGCGCCCCCTGACTGCGAAAGAGGAAATGGCTCGTAAGCGATCCCTTCTTCGCAGTGACTCCTTTGATATTCGGCATTACGATATCCATGCAGACCTGACTGATTTTGATGCGGGAGTTTTTCATGGGAATACACGGATTGATTTTAGACCCCTACTGGACAGTCTGGACCGCATTCAATTTGACTTTGAAGGTCTGGAGACTACGCTGATTCTCGATCAAGAAGGCGACACCCTGGATTTTTCATCGGGAGATGCCACCATTACGGTGTTCCCAGAGGAGGGCTTTCAAAAAGACAGTACATATAGTTTACGCTTTCATTACTTTGGGGTGCCCATCACCTGCCCCTCGGGGTTTGGAGGGTTTTACTTTGAGCAGGGATATGCTTACAATCTCGGTATAGGGCTACAAGCGAAGCCTCATAATTTTGGACGCGCCTGGTATCCCTGTTTTGATAACTTTGTAGAGCGCGCCACCTATACGTTTCGAATCACCACACACGAGGGCCGAAAGGGGTACGGCGTAGGTACCTTTATGGAAGAAATACAAGAAGGCGGCGACACCCTTACGCGGGTCTATGAAATGATGCAATCCATCCCCACTTATCTCAGCCACATCGCGGCCTCCACTTACGACGAAGTCAATTACATGCATCAAGGCCAATACGGCGCCGTTCCCATTCAACTTGTAGCCCGGACTTCAGATACCGCCAACATGCGTGAATCCTTTGGGCCTCTTGCAGATGCTCTCGACTGTTTGGAGGACTGGTATGGGCCATACGCCTTTGAGCGCATCGGATATACGATCACGACTCGAGGAGCCATGGAGCATCCCACAGCAGTCGCTTATCCCAGTTCATCTATTCAAAATGGAAGTACCAATCTGGGTCTTATCACCCACGAATTGGGCCATCACTGGTGGGGAAATATTACCACAATGACCACTGAAAACGATATGTGGATAAAGGAAGGTCCGGCCAGTTATTCCGAGCAACAGATCATTGAATACCTCGAGGGACCGAAAGCCTTTCAACAAGCAGTCCTGTCAAATAACGTCAACATGTTGCGGACAGCCCACGTTGCTGACGGGGATTTTCTCGCACTCAGCCCTATGGATGATGCCCACATATACGGCCGGCACACTTATGACAAAGGAGCCGCGATGATTCACAATCTCAGAGGTTATCTGGGAGATAGCCTATTTCGATTAGGTATGCAGTACGTTTTGCAGGAGCGAGCGTTTGGGACGATTTCAGGGCCAGAATTCCGAGATGAGTTAATGGCGGGAACAGGGTTCGACCTGAATCCCTTCTTTGATAATTGGATTTTTAGTCCGGGCTGGAGCGATTTTTACATCGAAAATTGGACAGCCACAGCTCAGGATACTCAATTTCTCATCGAAGTACAAGTAGAACAGGGGCTTTATGGTACAGACCAATGGCATGAGCAAGTTCCCATTACTCTGGGGTTGTATCATCCCGACCATCCCTTTCACCAAGAACGAGTCCAGGTATCAGGTCCTCTTTCATCACTCCGTTTCACTTCCGACTTTATTCCGCAACACGTTTTTGTCAATCCGGAGCAGCGGCTCAATCTAGCCAGTGCCACCCATTTTGAAATTTTAGAAGCCCCCTATCGCTCCAGCTTTCTTGGAACCGACTGGTTTTTCGAAGCACCCCAATTATCCGTAGACTCCCTTCCCTTCCAACTGACACACCACTATGTGTCGCCACCGGGCCAGGAGCAAAATGAGCGTTTTCGACTTTCCGGCACTCACTTCTGGTCCATATGGACCCCCGCGCCACTTACACAGACCGAATGTATAGTATCCTATCGGGGCCGCAATTCAGACCAACTCGATTACGACCTGGTGGATGTGACAGAAGATAGTTTGATTCTGGTATACCGCCCCTTTGGAGATAGTCTGTGGCAAGAGTATCCACACTACGAAAAAAGTATTCAGTTACCCGGAGACGGCCGTGGTATTTGTCAACTTGATCAGGTACTACCCGGACAATATGCCTTTGCCAACCAAAAAATTTCGACCTCCATTGCCCAAGTGACTCCTGCGTCTCAAGACGTACTTTACCCCATTCCTTCGAACGATGTCGTTCATTTGCAGACCCAACAGCCGGCTACTGACTATCGCATTGTAGATACGCAAGGCAAAACGACTCAATCGGGCAGTTTCGCAGCCGGGATCGGGACCTATCGCATCGATATTTCCCTACTCCCCACCGGGTTCTATTATCTGCAGTGGAAAGATGAGGATAACCAATGGAAAAGCAAAAAACTCATTCGCGAATAATTCGTATTTGGGCGTGTCCAGCACCAGAACTGGTGCTGGACCAGGCTATGCGTGGGTTCCGTCCTCAGGTTTTTCGCCGAAGCGAAAAAACCATTCGGACTCGCGCCTCTGTCGAGACGCGACCACTACTATCCTTCACGCAAATCCAAAGCAGAATAGAGTTCCATACCCACACATGATCATTTTACTTTACATTTGTAGCAAAATTCGGTATGAAAACCCTTTGGAAAAAACTCAGTGAGGACGAGATCAAAGCACGCATTTTTGGCGCATTAGAAAAAAATGTCAACTATCAAAAGCAACGAGTGCTCGGTTTGCCGGCCTCTTATTTGGATGACAAAGTATTCCATCAAGACGCCTCATTTCTGAAAGACGCCCCATATATGTCCACCATGGTTCAGAACCCCAACCATATTGGATGTCACACTCTGGGTACCTCAGAACCTTTTTTTAGTGGAACACAAGAAATCGAAAGAGAGCTCATTGAACTTGTTTCAGTTGACATTCTTCGCGGAAAAGAGGGGAATTACGATGGCTATATTGCCTCCGGTGGTACAGAAGCAAATATGCAAGCCATTTGGATATATCGAAATTATTACCGCAGAGAATACGAAGCGAAAAATGCAGAAATATCGATTCTTTGCACTTCGGACAATCATTATTCAATGGATAAGGCTGCAAATGTACTTTCAGTAGAGCTGACTAAGGTCTCGGTAGACAGGGAAACCCGAAAAGTGAACACCGAAACCCTTCGCTCAGCATTACAGGACGCACGGGATAAGGGGATCAAATACATTATTGCCGTTCCGACGATGATGACCACCATGTTTGGCTCTGTAGATGATGTCGATCAATTGGCAGATACCCTCGAAGAAATGGGCTTTCAATATCAGATTCACGTCGATGGTGCATATGGAGGTTTTTATTATCCCTTCTCCAACCCCGAAAATCCCCTGAGCTTTGCTCATCCCAAAGTAAACTCTATCACCCTGGATGCCCATAAAATGGCTCAAGCTCCTTATGGCACGGGCATTTTTGTGATAAAAAAAGACTGGATGCAATACGCCAACACTCGAGAAGCGAGTTATGTCGCCGGTGAAGATTGCACACTCATAGGCAGTCGATCCGGAGCAAATGCCATTTCCATATGGATGATCCTAATGAAGTACGGGCCTTACGGCTGGCAAGAAAAAATATTTATCCTTCAAAAAAGAACAGATTGGATATGTAAGCAATTAGATAAGTTAAGCATCCAGTACTACCGACATCCCTTATCGAATATCGTAACTATAAAATCAGAATTTATTCCTGCTGAAATTGCAAATGAGTTTGGTTTGATCCCAGATAAACACGAATCTCCAAAGTGGTATAAAATTGTGGTTATGGAACATGTAACCATCGAAAAAGTCTTTCCGCTGATCGACAGGCTCGAGCTTCACCAAGACAAAAAATAGATGTTTATGACCCCTCAAAATCAAACCTACTCAAATTGTATATTATTCATGAAGCTCGTGCTGCTCGCATCCCTGCTTCAGCTTTTTTCAATGTCCGCAACTCAAGGCCAAAGGGCAGTCTGGGACCAACGCCCCACCCTTCAGGTAGGAATAGAAGGTGGCGTTTTATTTGAGTCTCAACTCCTACAAAATTTTTCAGCCAGCACTCTGGATGCAAGCAATAATATCTTATTAGAAACCAGCACTCGAACAGGGATTCGCTTCGGAGGCTTTCTAAGGTGGAGATACTACAACAATCAAAACATAGAATCCGGCATTTATCGAATCAGTAGAAATTATAGGGCTTTTGCGCGGGAAGAGGGCTCTGGTAACGAGTTAGCACGGGAGGATGTTAACAGTGTGGGTTTTGAGATTCCACTCATTTGGACTGTGGGCATCCGCACATCCAGTTCGGGGTATTTATACGCTGGTTTTGGGGGGATGGGCTCATTTCTGGCCAGTAATTTTGGAATTTTTACTGGCGATATTCAACTCACGGGCATCGCAGACCCCCGATTTGTTGGAGGCATGGTGGTCGTAGCAGGCTACGAATGGGATTGGGGTTCCTCAGGAGGCTTGTACTTTGGGGGGCAGTTTCAACACAGTTTTGGACGCATGGGGCGATTGGGATTGCGCTACCGTTCCGGGACCAACACTCTGGCTAATGGAGTTCTTGATCTAAATGGATCTTATCTGAGTGCCGTACTTCGATATATGCTGCCAGGTAGCTAACACACAGAGTATCTTTAAAATAAAAGCGGATAATGCTCCGCATGAATCCTGATTGATAGAATGGGCTTATTTGTGCTTTTACTCACTTCAACCCGACATTTTTCGAATCGGTGAAATCCCATTTTGCATAATTCTGCTCTCCATTAAAGTCAATACCAACAAAAAAAGGGAAGCAGATCTCTCCACTTCCCTTCTATTCATTTGAGATAAATCGCTACATTTTGTTTTTCCACATGGCGATATTCTCTTCATTTCTCTTGACATAGGTGTCATAACCAGCGTCCATAGCCATCTTTTTTGACTTTTCCGCTGTTTTGATTGCTCCTTTCAAGTCCCCTGCTTCTGCCTGAATTTTAGATTTAGCTAAAAGTGTCCAGAATTTGGGATCTTCCATTTCCAGGTGCTTATTGATCCACTCCAATGCTTGATCAGCATCCTTTCCTTCAGCTAAGTAATAACTAGCAGCTGCATAATAATCTCTGGCGGAAGGTCCACCCATCACTTGAGCGATACTTACTTCCACTTGTTCATCAGTAAAGACAGTAAAAGGAATAATCACCTGAGTTTCTTCCCAACGAAGATTCATAGTGGCAGAAGAGGATGTGATGTCATTAATACCAATAGTAAAGGTCTCCACAAACTGCGATATAGATTGAGGCTTAACAGTCACCCGCAATGCATCCTTTTCTTCATCGTAATTTCCTGTTCCACCTTGGTCAGTGTCTGTATTGAAAATAATGGTCCACTCATCTTCACCGGGGATAGTAAACAATGCATAAGACCCCGCTTCCAGACCTTGACCTTCAATAACCACATTTTCGGAAAAGGTAACCTTCGTTGCTGAATTTGCACCTGTTCGCCATAATTTTCCATAGGGAACTAGATCTCCAAATATGGTTCGTCCTTTAGCACTCGGTCGCGAGTATTCCAAATGAACTTCCGTCAAACCTACCATTTGTTCCATCTTCCCCAATGGTGAAGGAGCAGGAGTAGAAATTTGAGCTTGCATTGACCAACCTAGGGTTAGGACTAAAAAGAGAGAGAGTACCAAATTTTTCATATTGTTTGAAATTTTGTTTTGAAATAATTATACGGCAATTAAATTACTGCCCTACAAAGATATAAAACGTTGAAGGATAATTATCGTTTAGTTGAGATCCTATTCTTTTGAAGAACTATCGTCTTGAGCTCGATTTTGAGCATATTCCTTCTCCATAGATTTCCCCAGCGGCTGCTTTAGTTTCAATGCCGAAGATTTATCCAATTGAGATTGCCAGTCTTCCAATTTTTTCATGCCCTCATCCTCTGAGACGCCATTCTTAAGATCCACTGTCTTTAGGAATTCATCTGACAATTTCATATAATGCTCCATTTCCCCCACTTTCCGGCTTACATCGTCTGCAATGTCCTCTAAAGCTTCATCAAACTCTGAAGAGGTTTCTCCTTTTTCGTCAAGCAGTTCCATTGCCGCTTCCATAGCCGAATGAGACGTTTGAATCGCATCTCGCTCCTTTCGCTTTAGTTCTAATTCATCTGCTAACTCCTCCGACAAGTTTCGGGAATGCTTTTTCATACTTGAAAGGCCCGCATAAACGCTCTTCATGCGCTTTAAAAGTCGGGACAATTTTTCAGTGGATTCCTCCAGGCGGCCTGTTTTGCGTACCTGTAAAGTGAAGTCAGCATCGTCGCTCGCGTCGCGAGCTTTTTGAGCTCGAGACATTAAATCCTGGATTTCCTTCTTATTATTAACAACCTCTTCTTCCAGCACATGCATTTGACTGCGCAAACGATGCATTTGCCTGTTCATTTTAGCTGTATTTTCCTTTAATTCGACGATATAATTTTCAAGCACCTCAATAGGGTCTATAGTCACAAACCAAGAAGTGATCTTCAGGACCAGTTTGTTAAAATAGGTCTGAGCAATTATTCGCATGGAACGGTCGAAAAATATAAACAAGATTGCCGCAAGCGAAATAAAAACAAAGGTTAAGCCCAAGGGGTTTTGTAATTGGGCGGTTAGCTGCTCCCAAAACCAAAAAGCCAAACCACCTAAAACGGTGAACAATAACACAAACAACACCGCCCGAACGATTCTTTCTGGCCGCTGTGCTTTCTTCTTGGTAGCAAGTCTCTGTTCTTGATTCATGAGATCACATTGATATACCTGCGATAATACAAAAAATATATGCATTTTTGTACGCAAAACGTACACAAGCTAAGTAAAATGGATAACGCATTAGGTTCTAACTCTGAAATCGGTCAACTAAGGAAAGTAATTGTTCACCGGCCTGATCTTGGCATTGGCAGAATCAGCCCCAAACGATCGGATGAGCTTCTTTTTGATGATATCGTCCATTTGCCAAAAATGCAGGAAGAGCACGACCTTTTTATCCGTGTTTTAGAAGCATTCCTTGGGAAAGACAATGTGCTGGAAATAGAGGATATGTTGGAACAGGCCCTGGATATTTCAGCTGAAGATAAGGAGACTCTCATCCAGCGAGTGGTAAACTTTGAGGAGGTGCCCGAACATTATGGGCAGATGATGAGAGAGATGGGGCATCGCGTCTTATCTCAGGTTCTCATTTCGGGGTACTACCCAGGAGAAGACTTATATATGTTTGACCCTATACCTAATTTTATTTTTACGCGGGATATTGCAGTGACCTTGCCCGAACATATCATTATTACCAAAGCGTCTAAAATAGCCCGACAGCGAGAGAACCTGTTAACCCGATTCATTTTTGCTCTGCATCCGCTGTTTCTTCAATATCAAAAAAATGAAGGGCTTATCAATTTAAATTTAGTGGATCAATTTCCCCCATCAGCAAAAGGAGAAGCAGTGTCATTAGAAGGTGGGGACGTCATGATGATAAACAAGGACTATTTGTTGATTGGAAGTTCTGAACGAACGACAGCCCACGCCATTGAATCCGTAAAAAAAGAACTATTTCGCCGCGAGGCCATTAAACATGTAGTTCAAATAACGATACCAAATGACCGGTCTTTCATGCATATTGATACACTTTTTACCCGGATCCACCATAATGACGTAGTAGCCTTCAAGCCCATTGTAGTGGATGGACTTGCATCCTGGGTCGATGTTTACGATCAGGAAGGAGACACCCGCTCCTACCCTTCTATTTACGAGTTCTTTAGAAAGGAGATCAATTCTGAGATGCGATTTATTCTTTCGGGCGGTGGAGAAAGTCCTTATCAGGAGCGGGAACAATGGACAGACTCTTGCAATCTGGTAGCTGTAAAGCCGGGAGTCGCCATTTCATATGATAGAAATTCAAAAACACTTAAAACTTTGCAAAAGCATGGGTATTCCATTCTGCCCGCAAGTGATTTCATCGACCGTATAGACTCCGGAGAATTAAATGCCGATGAAATCGAAAATACCATCATTACATTAGAATCCAGCGAATTGTCTCGGGCTCGGGGTGGATCTCACTGCATGACCTGTCCTATTGTTCGAGATGCTCTCTGAAAATGGCTTTTACATGATCGAACACCAAATACACATTCGAGTTCGCTACGGGGAAACCGATCAGATGGGATTTCTATATTATGGAAATTATGCTCAATACTATGAATTGGGCCGAGTGGAAGCCTTGAGAAATTTAGGCCTCGTCTACCGAGATATGGAAAAAAACCACGGAGTTATGCTTCCCGTTTACGAGGTTCGCTCCCGTTTTTTAGCACCGGCGTACTATGATCAAAACTTGCGTCTGGTCACACAAATTCGCGAAAAGCCGGGAACTAGGATTCGATTTTTCCACGAGTTGTATTCTCCTGAAGGTAAGCACTTACATTCCGGTGAGGTTACTCTTGTTTTTTACGACAAACATAAAAAGCGTCCCATACACATGCCTCCATTTGTTGAAGAAATAGTAGCACCCTATTTTGAGTAAAGAAAAATTAAATTGGGAAAAATACTTCCGGTCCAAGCCCCGGATTCGATGGATGCTTATAAAGGCAAAAACAACAAGTTTTTTTGGCTTAGGGGGTGTTCCTATCTACAACGTCATAAAATTTATCATTCAAGAGTCTATTAATGATGATATTATTACACGGGCTCGATCTGTAGCATTCTCCTTTTTTTTATCCATTTTCCCATCGATTTTAATCTTAATTTCCGTCGGTGCCTTGCTCCCATTTGACTTGGTACCTTGGTTACAATCCGTTTTGCAAGGGGTTCTTCCGGAAACCGCGGAAAATTTCCTGTTCGACGTGATTGGGGACTTGGAACAATTACCGCACAGTGGGTTACTGTCTATAGGTTTTTTGTTGGCCATTTATTTTTCAAGCTCGGGCGTCAATACGCTCATGGCGGGATTTAGTAAGAGCTATCATTCTACATTTAAGCAGCGGTCATGGATTCGACACCAATTTGTAGCGATTCTCTTAACTGGAATTTTATTTATCATGCTGATTGTTACCACGCTCTTGCTGCTAACGGGAAACTTTCTGATTGCCTGGCTTGTGGACCGTGTCGAGCTGGGGATTACTCCCACTATTTTGATACAGCTATTAAAATGGGTAATCATTATTAGTCTCTTTTATTCCATCATCGCTATGATTTATAAAATAGGGCCTGCTTTAAGGAAAAAGTTTAAGTTCTTTTCTCCCGGAGCCACTGTAGCTACGGTAATTACCATTCTGATCACATTAGGATTTTCAGTTTACGTTAACAATTTTGGAACCTACAACAAACTCTATGGATCGATTGGTGCCGTCATTGCGCTCATGGTCTGGCTACAACTAATTTGCACTATTATCCTATTGGGATTTGAGTTAAATGCCAGTATTGCAGTCAATAGAGATTTAAGAGAAAAACGGCAAGTGGATAAAGAGAAAAGAAGCTAATGGACTAGGAAGATTGATGAAACTCGCTTAACCATTCTCCAACCAAAAATATACTCCCCGTAATTAAGACGGCATCAAAAGGAGTTGCCTTTTTCATTACGGCTTGATATGCGGATATAATCGTCTCATGGCCCTCTGCTCTTAGACCATAATTCAATTTGGCTTGTTCCAGATATTGGCTGTGGTGAAGTGCACGGGGTACATCGGCCTGTGTAAAATGGTATTCCAAAAACGGAGGTAATATATTTAGCAGATCGTCTATATTTTTATCATTAGACACGCCCATGATAATAAAATAGCGCTCCGCATCCATTTCCAAAAAAGACTTCATTACACTGTGGATAGCTGCTAAGTTATGTGCTCCGTCAAGAATTACTGGTGGATCGGATTGCACCACTTGCCATCTCCCCAGCATGCCTGACTTTTTCCGAATTTGACTAAGGATAGAGGAGTGTTGCCAATGATCTGCAGAAAGAGAAAGTGAGGAAGCGATCAATTGATATGACGCCAAAGCCGTCCGAAGATTTTCAAGTTGATAGTCACCATCAAGATCTAAAAGCACGGAGGATAATTCCCCGGCATTAAATTGAATATCTACCCACTGACCGGTTAAAAAGGAATCTTTATCGTTACGTTGAGACTTGCGAACAGAAATCATATCTTCCGCAAAGAACATAGGCGCCTCCAGAGATTTCGTCTTATTAGCAGCTGACAACTGATATTCTTCCGACTTTTCCCCAAGCAGCAAAGGAATGCCCTTTTTTACAATGCCCAGTTTCTCTAAAGCAATTTCAGGAATCGTATCCCCCAGAAAACTCTGGTGATCTAAAGATACATTGGTAATCACGGATAAAATGGGATGAATAATATTTGTCGAATCCAATCGTCCGCCCAAGCCAGTTTCGATAATAGCAATATCGGGCCGCTTTCGATGAAAGAAATGCAGGGCAAGCGCAAATGACCATTCAAAAAAGGAAGGTTGCACCTCGCGGAATACCTGCTCATATTTAGTCACGAAATCAATTACCTCATCCTGAGAAATAGGGTTGGAATTGATACGGACACGCTCTCTAAAATCGACGTAATGTGGGGAAGTATACAACCCCACAGATAAGCCGGCATCTTGCAATAATGCGGAAAGGATATGAGATACGGAACCTTTCCCATTTGTGCCAGCAATGTGTACCATAGGAACCGACCTTTCCGGATGGTCCATCAAGTCGCACAAATGACGAATATTCGTTAGGTCTTTCTTAAAGGCACCCTTACCCAGACGTTGAAACATCGGTAACTGAGAATGTAGGAATTCAGTTACCTCTTGATATGTTTTCATATGCTATTTATCTTCAATTGCTTATTGCAACCGAAAATCGATGGTGATTGTTCCACACTGACGTTCAAGTTCGCCCTCGGTAAACTTAAATTTGCGGGCTGCATTTTCTGCAATCCTTCTCAATTCAGAGTCCGTAGTAGTCGATCCCCTTTGCGTGTAATCAGCTGAGGTAACCTTACCGTTTGCATCGACACAAACCTTAATTACAACGCGGCCTGCTTTTTGAGTTTCATCGCGAATGGCCGGTTCAAAGGCTACCCCCCTGTCGCTCAATCCACCCCCGATTTTACCCTTTCCCGTACTAATTCCTTTCAACTTATCAGCATCCGGATCCCCTTTGGTATCTCCTTCACTACCCGGTTTATCCGTTGATCCCTTGCCACTCCCCTTAAAGGCTTCACTAAAACCGGACTTCGATGCCTCATATTCCTCTTGCTTGCGCTTACGCTCTGCTTCTTCCTGTTTTTTTCGCATCGCCTCCGCCTCCGCCTTGCGTTGCGCCTCACTTTGCTGCCTGGCCTTTTCCGCCTGCTCCTTAATTTTAACTTCGGAATCTTCAGCAGTCAAAATTTTTTCCTCGGGCTTAAGCCGAGAGGCTTCAGAGTCTTCCGATTGTTCTTCCTCGGGCTCGGGCTCGGGCTCCGGCTCTACCTTCTCTACTGGCGGTTCGGGAGAGATTTCATCACTTTTTTGAGTTTGAGGGGCATCTTGTCCTTGCCCTTGATCAGGGGCTCCAAAATTTACTAAAATTCCTTCCTTTTCCGGAGGAGGGTCAGGATATGTCATCAACGGCAGAAGCGCAATCAGAAAAAGTAAAACATGAACTCCAATGCTAAAATACAAACCGCGTTTCTTATTGCGCTCTTCGACCTTTGTGCCTTTATTTGAGTTGTTCATGACCTTAATTTCTATTATAACGAATACAAGGAGCCAATTTGTGCATTGCAGTCTACCTTATCAATTGTCAGGCTCCGCCAAAACTGTGCTCACCTTATATTTAAATGCTAAATCCATCACACGGACAACGTATTGATTTTCTGTTTTGGGATGGGGAGCAATGGTCAGATTTTTGCCGGAACGCGACAAAGTCCTTATTTGCTGTTCTAATTGTTCCTCGCCGAGTCTTCCTCCGTTATACAGGTATGTTCCATTGGACTGAATAACCACTTTATTCGGCCGGGTTACTGATTGTGATGATCCCGAGGATGAGGGCAATTTTAAGTTTAGAGCATTGGGGATCACCATAGAGGAGGTCAACATGAAAAAAATCAATAACAGAAAAATGATATCTGTCAAGGATGACATGCTAAACTCAGCGGAAACCTTTGAATTCTTTTTTAAAGCCATAATGACTAGGTTCTTATTTTAAGGGTTGCGTTGCTATGATGGCCCGACATTTCAAATTATTGGCAATCTTCATCAGGGCAGACACCTTATCCCAGGATACCCCACGTTCAGCTGCAATAGTGAGTGTCGCTTTATCGGGGTACTTTGACTCCTGAATGAGCTGCCCCAATTCCGATTGAATGTATCGAAATTCAATTTCCTTCCCATTCAATCGATACGACCCCTGTGGATCAATCTGGACAATCATGTCTGAAGGAGCAATGGTCTTTGCATCCGCTTCCGGCAAATCCACCCGAATTTGAACGAGAGAAGAGGTAAGCATGAAAAAAATCAGTAACAGAAATATAATATCTGTTAGCGAGGACATGCTAAACTCAGCGGAAACCTTACTTCTGCTTTTAAGCCCCATCTTATGCTGGTTCTTGTAGTAAATCGAGGAATTCCATCGTGCTCGATTCCATCTTGAAAATAACTTTCTCTATACTTGCGACTAAGATATTATATCCTACAAAGGCCAAAATCCCAATAAAAAGCCCAAAAGCGGTTGTGATTAGAGCTTGATATATTCCGCCTGCCAAGACGTCAGGAGTTACATTCTCTTCGGTCGCCATGGTAAAAAAGGCGAGAATCATCCCAGTAACCGTTCCGAAGAATCCAATCATCGGAGCGGCTCCGGCTATACTCGCTAAAGAAGATAAGTTTTTCTCTAACTTAAATACTTCCAGGTTCCCCACATTCTCAATGGAAGCATTGATATCGCGTAGAGGTTTCCCTATACGCTGCAGACCTTTCTCTACCATTCGCGCGACGGGCGAATTATTATTGGCGCATAAAGCTTTAGCTGCTGCTATGTTTCCATTCTGTACGTTAGCACGTATATTATTCATAAAACTCTGATCAATTTTAGAAGCTTTTTTAATCGTCAAATAGCGCTCCACAAAAATATAGGAAGCTATAACGGAAAGAATTAATAGCACTCCGACTATGATTACACTTAGCACCCCTCCTTTCATAATGATGTCTAAAAAACTAGTCGCTGACATTCCGCCTTCTCCGGTTGCTGCTGTATCTACAGCATTTTGAAATAAAAATAGTGCCTTCATTTGCGTTAGATTTCGATTTTCTTAGGATTAGAATCAAAGTACGAGCCTTAAACGGATCATAGAGTCAAACTCGTATGTGCATCCAAATATATTAAAGAATTTTATGATTTGATAAGATTGCGAAGCAAATGTTCAAAACAAGTAAAATTAGAAATGAATTGAATCTCATTGCTAACAATATGATGATGAAAACTCCTAAAAAATTTTGACTCTATATGTTGATTGTCAGAACAAAATACATCCATTATGCCTTATATAATATATCTATTCCCGATAAAACGATATAAAAAGAGCCAAAAAAGTCTTTCACCGACTTACTCGTAGAATAGATTTTTATTTGTACATTAAGGTCGTACTTAATCAAACATTCATATGAAGCATATAAGTCAAGTAGCTGTGTTGGGGTCAGGAACCATGGGCAGCGGTATCGCCTGTCACCTGGCCAATGTAGGTCTAAAGGTTTTATTACTTGATCTCCCTAATGAGGATGAGTCAAAAGGTGGAAAAAACCACATTGCCGACATCTCACTCAAAAAAGCAATAAAAAGTAAACCGGCCCCACTTTATAAAAAAGAGTTTGCCCGGCGCATTTCTACGGGAAACTTTGAGGACGATTTATCAAAAATTGAGGATTGTGATTGGATAATCGAAGTCATCGTAGAAAACCTGGATATTAAAAACGATTTATTCGAAAAGGTCGAAAAATACCGAAAAGAGGGAACAATAGTCAGTTCGAATACCTCGGGTATCCCCATTCACCTCATGTCAAAAGAACGGTCTGAGGATTTTCAAAAACACTTTTGTGGGACACACTTTTTCAACCCACCTCGATATCTTCGCCTACTAGAGATTATACCCGGCCCGGAGACCCATCCCGAGGTAATCGAGAAACTTACCCATTTTGGTGATTTCGTTCTCGGAAAAGAGACGGTTCAGGCCAAAGACACTCCTGCTTTTATTGCAAACCGGGTTGGAGTGTATGCGATGTCCTATATTTTCGCCGCTTCTGAGAAATTGGACCTGCCTATTAATATTGTAGACAAACTAACTGGCCCCGCAATTAGCAGACCTAAAACGGGTACATTCAGACTGGGAGATTTAGTGGGTTTGGATGTCGCAGCAAAAGTTCTTGCCGGCATGAAAGAACATTGCCCCGATGACAACCAGGTTCAAAACATTCCTTCCTCGAAAGCATTCGACCATCTCATCGAAAAGGGTTGGCTGGGAAACAAAACAGGTCAGGGGTTCTACAAAAAAACAGATCAAAAAGATGAAAATGGGAAAACCATCATCCATGAACTCAACCTATCCTCTTTAGAGTATGGAGCCAGACAGAAAGTATCTCTTGACTCCTTAAAGCAATCGAAACAAATCGATGACCCGAAGCGAAGAATAAAAGCCGTCACAAAAGCTGAAGATAAAGGAGGCCAACTTCTTCGGGACTCCTTTGGTGCTCTTTTTGCATACGTTTCAAAGCGTATTCCTGAGATTGCCGACGATATTTATGCCATTGACGAAGCAGTGAAAGCCGGATTTGGATGGAAGTTCGGTCCTTTTGAATATTGGGATGTTGTGGGTATCGATACAGGAATCACCTGGGCCAGGGAAGCAGGCTTTGAAGTCGCGGATTGGGTCAAAACCATGGCAGAAGTAGGAAAAGAGTCCTTTTATGCCACCACAGATGGGGTGTTTACCTTTTACAACATTGAGGATCGAAGTTATACTCCAAAACCCGGGAGTGAGTCTATTGTAAACCTCAGAGCTCTGGACAATCAAAAACCGGTTTATGAAAATGACGAAGTTCTGCTTCATGATATCGGCGATGGCGTATTATGTCTGGAGTTCAGATCCAAACAAAATGCAATCGGAGAGGGAATCCTAACGGGATTGAATAAAGCTATCGATATTGCGGAAGAAGAGGGATGGAACGGACTTGTGATCGGAAACCATGCCGATAACTTTACAGTAGGTGCCAATCTTATGCTGATCGGAATGATGGCATTTCAGCAACAATGGATGCAACTTCAACAGGCTGTGAGTCTGTTCCAAAATACGACCATGCGATGCAGATATTCTGCTATTCCCGTTGTGGCAGCAACTCAAGGTTATGTGTTTGGGGGCGGTTGTGAAACACTGATGCATTGTGATGCATCAG
The DNA here is from genome assembly GCA_964626595.1 of uncultured Saprospiraceae bacterium. Taxonomy (GTDB): domain Bacteria; phylum Bacteroidota; class Bacteroidia; order Chitinophagales; family Saprospiraceae; genus JAWLFI01. The sequence goes on along the minus strand of CAZVFU010000001.1, from coordinate 79,643 downwards.
TTTGCGCAGCTGAATCTTACATCGGACTGGTAGAAGCAGGTGTAGGACTCATTCCAGGTGGAAGTGGAACAAAAGAATTCGCAGTGCGGATATCCGACTCCTTTTTCGAAGGTGATGTCCAAATTCCCACTCTGGTAGAACGCTTTAAAACCATAGCGATGGCTCAGGTAGGCACCTCCGCCTACGAAGCTATTGATTACGGATATCTGAATCATAAAGATCGAATTATTACAAATGCCAAGCGCAATATCACTGAAGCTAAAAAAGAAGTGCTTCGCTTAGCTCCAACTTATGTCAGGCCCATTGAGCGAAATGATATCAGAGTCTTGGGCCGAGGAGGACTGGCTAGTCTATACGTAGCTGCGAATGGCCTGCAGCAAGGCAATTATGCTACCGAACACGATATCACCATTGCCAAAAAAATGGCTTGGGTCCTTTGTGGAGGTGATCTCACAGGCGAACAAGAAGTTTCAGAGCAGTATCTCATTGAACTCGAACGAGAAGCATTTCTCAGTTTATGTGGAGAACCCAAAACTCAACAACGCATACAGCATATGTTGGAAACAAATAAACCCTTGCGCAATTAATATAAAAGATAGAAAATAACCATGGAAGCATATATAGTAAAAGCATATCGAACAGCCGCCGGGAAAGCAAATAGAGGGGGCTTTAAAAATTATAGATCGGATGATCTAGCAGTAGATGTGATTAAGCATTTACTTAAAGATACACCCGAACTCGATCCGCATCGGGTCGAGGATTTACTTGTGGGATGCGCCAATCCCGAAGGGGAACAAGGTCTGCAAGTCGGCCGCATGATCTCCGTAAGAGCATTGGGAAAACCAGTGCCCGGGGTTACGGTGAACCGCTACTGTGCCAGTGGGTTGGAAACTATTGGGATTGCTACAGCAAAAATCCGGGCAGGAATGGGGGATTGCTTTATCGCAGGTGGAGCAGAGAGTATGAGTCATATTCCTATGACGGGCTACAAATTAGCCCCCAATTACGAGGTTGCCAAAAACACCCCTGACTATGTGGTGGGGATGGGTATAACTGCAGAAAAAGTAGCAGAAAAGTATAAAATATCCAGAGAAGACCAGGACAAATTTGCACTGAGATCCCATGAAAATGCGGCCACAGCTCAGGACGAAGGCTATTTTGAGAGCCAAATCGTCCCTATAGAAGTGCCCAGAGTGACTGTGGTAAATGGAGAACGACAAGAAGACTCCTTTACCGTTAGACAAGATGAAGGGGTCAGAAGAAACACCAATCTCGAAACTTTGAGTAAGCTCCGCCCCGTATTTGCCCAAAAGGGTTCAGTTACTGCCGGAAATGCATCTCAAACCTCTGATGGCGCTGCCTTTGCTCTGGTTATGAGTGAGCGAATGGTCAAAGAATTGAATCTGGAGCCGATCGCCAAACTCATTTCTTGTCAAGTGGCCGGTGTAGACCCTCTATATATGGGTATTGGTCCCGTAAAAGCCATACCAAAAGCACTTAAAGCCGCAAATTTGCAATTAGATGATATTGATCTCATTGAACTTAATGAGGCTTTTGCCTCTCAAAGTCTGGCCGTGATTCGGGAAGCGGGACTCAACCCCGAGATTGTTAATGTAAATGGCGGAGCCATCGCTTTGGGGCACCCGCTCGGATGCACTGGAGCTAAATTGACCACCCAAATTCTAAATGAATTAAAACGCAGAAAACAGAAATACGGAATGGTCACAGCCTGCGTCGGCGGCGGGCAAGGAATCGCCGGCATTTACGAAATGATGTAAGATTCTCGATTTTGATACGTTCTATGGATAGGTAAGTCGGATTGGTGCAGTGTTTTTCCATTCATAAACTGGGAGGAGATGAGACCTATGCGAATCCATTCATAGAATAATAGCACTGATGATATATCGTATTTTGTCATTCCCGTTTTCTAAACGCCCTTTGGGAATCTTCATATTCTTTTTTTTCATTTTATCTTTTGCCAGCAGTCAGGAGATTTCCTGGGAGCGCATCTGGAAGGAAGAAATACAAAGTGAAGCCACCACGGATTCAGCCAAAATCATTGATCTATTGCAATGGATATCTAAGCGGGTAGAATACGAAACAGATAAACGTTACCAAAAAGAACGGTCCAAAAATATCCGCCCGGTAGGTGAAAATGCATACCTGGACGGTAAAGCAGTTTGTATCGGTTATGCCAGACTGTTTGAATCTCTGTGCCTTGCCGCTGAAATACCCACAATAACTGTAGAAGGGATCGCATTCAATCGCAAAGATCAATCTATGGAGAACCATGCCTGGAATGTGGCCAAATACAATGGAAAATGGCGAGTCATAGATCCGACATGGGCCAGCGGCTATGTCCAAAATAGAAAATATAAACCCTTCTTTTCACTCCAATATGTTGACATTCCAATTCAGCAACGAGAGTTCACTCATTATCCTTACGACCCGGCCTTGCAGCTACGACCCCACCCCCTGACCTATCAACAATTTGAAAAAAAGAAAGCCGACTCCGATCTCGAGGGGCTGACATTCTTTAGCGCTGAACTGGATTCCATTTTGCTTCACTATAAAGGACTCACTGATACGACTGCTCTTCAACGAAGTCTTGCGTTCAAACCTAACGACTTTTTTCTTCAGCAACTTCTGGCTGATGAATATATGCAGACAGCTCAGAAACATATTCAAGACTGCATAGAAGTCTATAGTCAGCGGCCAAGTCAAGAGGAGGTTGCGCTCTGCCAGAAAAACATTCGCCAAACCGAAATTTGGCTTAAAAAAAGTCAGCGCCTTTACGAGGCTGTTAAAAAAGAACAATCCATTAGGAATTCCAGTTTAGATATCAATTTAGAAAATATAAAACGCAATTTGAACACCTTGCGTCAAATGAAATCATTCTCACCCTAAAAATTTTACTCAGATTATGAAAAAAGTTCTTGTGATAGGCGCCTCACCAAATGCCTGGAGGTACTCTTATAAGGCGGTTCGAATGCTCCAGGATTACAATTATGAAGTGCTCGCCTTAGGAAAAACATCAGACCGAATTGGAAAGACTTTTATCCATACTAAAAGAGAACCCTGGAAGGATGTACATACCATCACTTTGTATTTAAATGCCCAAAATTCTTCTGAAATGAAGGATTATATCCTTGCTCTCGCTCCAAAACGACTCATTATAAACCCCGGAGCCGAAAACCCGCAGCTTGAAGAGGCCGCTCGTAAAGAAGGGATTGAAGTTATCCGAGCATGTACACTGGTCATGCTGAGCACAGGCGCCTTTGAACCCAAGGAGTCTGTTGAATCGATGTGACCCCGGCTAAATCTTATAAATGAACATCGGCGATTTCATGCGCAGCAAAGCAAAAATCACTTCTTTTGCTTACGCTGCTGGACCTCAGCCTTCAGCATGGCATATTCGCGACTCATATCTCCGGTAACCGAGGAGTTTTCGTGAGCACGCCGAACCAGGTAAGGGACCACATCCCGAACCGGGCCGTAAGGCACGTACTTGGCTACATTATAGCCTTCTTTAGCTAAATTGAAGGTGAGGTGATCACTCATGCCCATGAGCTGACAAAAGTTCACGTGAACGTGATCCTTAGGAATGCCCATCTCCTGAATGAGGCGAACTTGAATTTCCATGCTCTCCATATTGTGAGACGCATTGGCAAAGGCAATTTTGTCGTAATGCTTCATGCAGAACCGAATGCCGTCATTGTACATCTGGTCGGTATCCTCTTTTGTCGCATGGATTGGACTTGGATATCCGTTCTTCTTCGCCCGCGCACGTTCCTTTTCCATGTAAGCGCCTCTAACTAATTTGGCACCCAAAATAAAGCCTTCTTTTTGCGACTGATCAAAGTCACGCTTTAAATTACCCAGCATATCCGTGCGGTACATTTGGTAGGTGTTATATACAATGATCGTACCTTGATTATATTCTGCCATTAGATCCAGGACTAATCCATCTATTGCATCCTGTATCCAGGACTCTTCAGCATCTACAAAAACCCCTACATTTCGCTCCTCGGCATAGGTACACAACCGATGGAGCCGATCCTTCAGAGCCTTGTATCGCGACTCCTCTTCTTCATTCAATTCCGTCCCCTTTTGGCACTTTTCCAATACCTCGTTGCGGGTCAAACCGGAAATTTTCGTACTAATCACCTTCACACTTTCGTGCCGGGCAGCAAAGTCAATGGACTTTAAGTTTTCTTCGATGACCAGATCAAAGGCCTCTTCATCATTTTTACCCTCAGCGCCGTAATCTAACATCGTATTTACCCCGAAAGAATACAAGTGATCAATGGTAGATTTGGCATCCTCCAAATTCTCTCCTCCACAAAACTGCTTATAAAGTGTTTTTTTTATGATAGTTTTGACAAAAGGAAGACGAAGTTTTACAGCCCAAATAGCCAGGTGGCCCATACTATTGACCAAAAACCGGAAGTTCATCAGGTAAAACATCCAGGCCGTTTGCTTCAATTCGGCATCAGACTTGGGCTCGAAAGCGACGCCTGTATCCGTAAAGTCGGGAGTTTGAGGTTGATTTTCTATACTTTTCATAAATATACATCTATCCGATGGTATGGGACATCAAGAATAACAAATTTCACTCACTATTTATAACCAATCTCCCCCTAAACACACCTTCCGACAATGGATCATGTATTCCCGCACATAGCTCATCAACAAAGCGAACCCCTCATTTTTCGAAAAAGTGAAGAAATCATTTTCCATTTTTAGTAGAATTATACTATATTTGCATCGCTTTAGAATATTAGCGAGAGTAGCTCAGCTGGTAGAGCACGACCTTGCCAAGGTCGGGGTCGCGGGTTCGAATCCCGTTTCTCGCTCAAATTACAAAGGCCTTCAAAGCGAAGGTCTTTTTTCTTTAGCCCGGATGGTGGAATTGGTAGACACGCAGGACTTAAAATCCTGTGGACAGTAATGTCCGTGTGGGTTCAAGTCCCACTCCGGGTACTTTTCATCTTTTCGCTGCCACTACTTCCCTATCATTTTCCATGCTTTGTTCATAGACCCCAGATAGTGACCCCGCAGCCCGAGGCAACTTTTTAGCAAAGTCAAACCCGGTTTTTTGCCCTCCCCTACTGAAACTTTTATATATTTAAGGGATAAATAAATAATCCTGCTATGTCCAAGATTCTATTTCCCACCGATTTCTCGAGCGCTTCAGAAAATGCATGGCCCACAGCAAAAGCCTTCGCTACCTTTCTCAAGCGCAGCATTGAGGTTGTTCATTACTTTCACCCCGTTACGACTGATGTGAGTGGCGTGGATTATAATCTGGCCAAAGAACTCCAGGACCTCAAAGAGGAGCAAATGGATAACTATGTCAAAGCCCTGGATACAGAAGGGCTGGACGTGAGCTCTATCGTTCAGGTCGGATTCCCGATCCAGTCTATGGTAGAACGATCCAAAGAGGAAGAGGTCTCTCTCATCGTGATGAGTACCCAGGGGGAACAGCACGCTCTGGATCGCTGGTTGGGCTCCGTTTCGTCCGAGCTCTCCGTAAAGGCACGATGCCCCGTTATTCTGGTTCCGGACGGCAAACATTCCAATTCCTTCAAAAATGTGTTATACGCCACCAGCCACGAATCACTCGATGTTGGCTCTATCCGTCGTCTGCAGAACCTGATTCAGCAGCTCGGGGCCGCTATTCATTTTCTTTATGTGGCACCGGATGATACAAACCGGGAATCCCTCAGCAGTCAACTTTTGGATACCTTATTTACAGATGGAGAACCCAATTTCTCATTTACGATTGAAATTCTGGAGCAGGAGGATGTCATAGAAGGCATCAATAAATACGTAAAAGAAAATCATATCGACCTTAGCGTCATGTACAATGTCTCGCGTTCCTGGTGGAAGTCCCTGGTGCACCGCAGCATGTCCAAGCGAATGGCCTTTAATACCCAAACACCCCTTCTCGTGATGCATCAGGACGATATGCATCTGGATAAAGAATAATATTTTTTGGCGGTATCCGTCAGGTATTCGAGCGGTGCTCGAATACCTGACGGTCGGGCTATTCAGGGGTTCCGTCCCCGAGATCGCTAAGTATAGCGATCCTCGGGACCGCTACGCGCCCTTACTATCCCTTACCGAAGAGTGTGAGTACACTTGATAGCTAAGTTTCTCCAATGTCGAAAACCTGTTACCGGAGGACCGTAATCGAACCCGCTCGCTCTTGAATCTGCCCGCTTATGTCAATGAGTCGCAGAGAGTAAACGTACACGCCGGGATTGACGAACACGCCCCGAGACCGTCCGTCCCAAAGTTCTATTTCCGTCCCTTCCCCGCCGCGAAGTTCAAACAGCAAACTCCCCCAGCGATCAAAAACCCGGAAATGCTCCAATGCCTGAATAGGTTGAGAAGCATTAAGTACAAATTGGTCATTGATTCCATCTCCATTCGGACTAAATACATTGGGTATAGCTATGACCCCTGGCATGGAAATAAATACGCGATAAGTCTTCTGAAAAGGACAGCCCTCCTCATCCAAAGCTTGCAACAGATATTGTATATCCTGAGTAGCGGTCAGTTCTGCAGGAATGCAATCCTCACAAGATAATGAGGTGGTGGGGTTCCAACTTACTTCTCTAAACGGCCCAGCTGACAACTCATTTCCCAGAGAAATCAGATCTCCCTCTACGGCAGCTATATCTTCAGAAGGAAGGGTTCTTGCGGGCTCAACCTCAAAAATTTGAACCTGAGTTTGAAATGTGCATCCCTCCTTGCGAATTTCAAAACCGTAAATGCCGGGATCAGGAGCCGTATTTGTATAGATCGAATCTTGAATCTCTTCACCATTAACAAACCAACTAAACGAGGTGTCGGCACCTAATCGGGCTACAATCTCTCCCATCCCATCTACAGGAGTGCCCACTAAGGTATCCCGCCCGGCAAAACATTCGGGCTGGACAACTGACCATCCTGAACGTTCCCATTGGATCTGATCGATAACCACTGTATCTTCCTGGCTACAACCATTCCCATCTGTAATGCGAAACGGATATACCCCGACACCAAGTGACCTCTGGTTCAAGCTACTCCCGTCCGACCATTGTACATCAAATGAATCGGAAGCACTCGTAATCATAACCTCTCCATCACTATCCTGTCCGCAGGCTGACGTTTTTTGAACTTCATACGATAATGGATCATATGACTCTACCACCGTTATGGCAAGAGAGTCACAAAGCAAGGGCGTCGAAAATGATTGAGAATAAATGCCCGGACCTACCCATTCTCCACGGATTTGCACAGAGTCCCCAGAGCAAATCTGAAGGGTATCTGAAGTGCTGACAGAAGGCAATACATTTATTCTGACCGAGTCCGCGCTTTCACACCCATTGAAAAAACCGGCCACACTTACCGTGACCTCTCCGGTTACCTCCAGATCCAGTATCGGACAATTCTCACAAAGCGTATCACCTGAAGAACTCACCCAAACCACTTGGTCGAAATTGTTGTCCACTTCCAGTAGTACTCGATCGAGCAGGCAAACGCTGGTATCTGCCGGCAGATTAAAGTCCTCCGGTTCCTGGAAAGTGACTCGAATAGAATCCAAACCCTGATTGCCACAATTATCCGTTACTCTTAAGGAATAAACTCCGGATTGATTTACTGAAATCGCAGGACTCATTTCACCAGTCGACCACATATAGGAGCGGTAGGAAGTATCCGTATCTAATGTGATTTGACTTACATCGGCTGCACACACAAAAGTATCCGTCCCCAGATTAATCGGCCGTAATAAAAATGGGCTCAAGTCAAGCCGTTCGAAATTATTATTATATTGACATTCGGGTGTAAGGAAGCTATTGGTGTCCGTAGTATCAATAAAGGGTAAGCCGGGTGGAATATTGAGGGTAAAAAAAGCTTCTTCCAGGGTTCCAAAGGGCGGAAACACATAGCGTAAATCTAAACACTCGCCGGGATCTAAGAAAAGAGGTTCCTGCACATTCCATACCGGCGGATTAAGCATATTTAAGGGGTCCTGGGCATAGGCTGCTATAAAAACTTGCACAGGAGACCGAAGATCTCCCCGGTTACAAACCGTCATTTCGATAAATTTACTCCCATTTTCACAAACTACAGCCAGGGTATCAAATACAAAGTCAGGACCGGGAGACTCGGGCCGGCTGAACTGTTCCATGTAGCGATTCAGTCGACGTTGACCAGCGGTTTCTGGAAGATGGATAGCCTGCATCCGTGCGGGAACCCCTAGTTGATCAGTAATGTGTGTATTAAAAAAGGGAAGCTGATTCCATACCGGGCGCGCAGACTTCCAGGGATCCCCGCGTGAGGTCCTGCTCACCAGATTATTGCCGCAACTCACTAAAATTTCGGCCTGCGGTTCATCGTCTATATTGGCTACGATGACCTTGTCGAGATAAGTAGAAGAAAAACAACCGTCTTGAGCTAATAGGTCGCCACTACTTCCTTCAACAGTAATGATTCTATCTTGACCCCGATGTACGATCTCAGCATTGCCATCTCCTGTAAAATCAAAGGCAACCGGTCCGGAGCGTCCGGAAAGATCTTGAGTATCGATTTCCCACAAAACAGAAAAGGTGCCATCTCCATTATTCTGAATCGCCACTAACAACATTGATGTGGAAATAACAATATCTGTGAAGCCATCATTATTGAGATCAGTCAGCAAAGGGACGGAGGACGCGCCCGTAAACATCGTATTTACCGGGCTATTGTAGGTAAACTGACCTATGATTTGTTCAGTTCGTGGATTCCATATGTAGAGAAAAACCTGATCATCTCGACGCTGGGCGACAAGTACATCGAGGGATCCATCATTATTCATATCATTCACAGCAGTGAATCCATCGCGATATACGGATGTGTCCAGAGCAGACTCAACACGCATGGTTTCTCCGGGAATATCCACGGCATAAACCTGTGCCCCGGCAATGAGTTCCAGGCCCTCGCAAGCGCCGCATAAGCTATCCGGTAATACGTCAGCGGCTACAGGAGAAAAAAACCGGTATCCTGGTTGCCGAGCTTCTTGAGCGCCACGATGATTATCACTACCTCCGACGATAAGACGCCTGCCTGTCTGACCGTCAAAAATCATGTTTCCCACATAAATTTCCGGGACACTATCCTCATTGAAATCCGCAAAGAGAGGACTGGCGTGAACGTCCTGTGTACTATAGCCGTGGGGTTGGTCACTTATCCATACGAGATTCCCATCGGGATCGTAGCACTCCAGGCTACGACTGAATGGGCTATCCTCGGAAAGACCCGCTATGATATTTCCTTCTCCATTTCCCGTAACATCAGCTATACCAATCGTTGTTGCGTATTCCGGCAAAGGGGGGGTAGAAATGCGACGAAGCAGATTTCCGCTCCGTCCCTCTATGATCAAAATATCTTGCTTAGATACCGTCCCTACTTCTTCGGTGGATATGCCAACGACTACAGGACCTTCGCTTTGCCTTAATATCCCCACCAATGGGGTATTAATGTTATCCCATTCACCAGAAAATTGCCAATTTAAGCGCCAATCAAAATTACCACCCTGCGCCCTTCCTGTTTCGCATAAAGACTCGTCGCAATCCGTGTAATAGTGCTCGGGACATTCTTCGCAACAAGCCGGATCGAAACAATCAATGAGGCCATTCCCGTCGTCATCCATACCGTTATTACATATTTCCTGAGCAGATAAGGAATGTAGGCCCATTACAAGCGAGACTGTCAAAAGTCCGCAGGTCAAAAAATGAAATTTTGTAGTATTTTTTTGAAGCATAGATGTCTAAGCTATAGAATACCTAAAAGTACATAAAGCTGCTTAGACTGATGGGGGATTTTATAGAAAACGTCTATATTTTTTGAGATAAAACAATGGATTCTATCAGGCAAAGTTTAAAGTTTATAAGGTGGGTGGGTGAGCGCGCAGGCTCGCTAAAAATTGGGAAAGGGATAGTAGCGGGCGCCAGCGTCGCGCTTTAGCGTGACCGAGCCAGGCGAAGCCGCGCATAGCCCGGTCCCGTCTCGCGGTGGCGAGACGGGATTCCCCCAAAAATTCAATATGTAAGAATGCCGAATAAATGACAACATAATGGGATTGAGGACGGTTAGTATTTTGTTATTTTCGCTAACAAAATAGCTGCTAGTTTCATTACTACTAAATACAGCGGCAATAGAGACGATGGAGAACACGGACTGGCTGATGCCTCTGGCTATAGCCATTATCATGTATGGAATTGGGTTGACGCTAAGGTTTAAGAACTTTAAGCGCGTATTTCTCTATCCAAAACCTATGCTATTAGGTCTCGGGAGTCAGGTGATCTTGCTTCCGGTCATTGCATTTTTATTGGCCTGGATACTACCTATCGATCCTTTATATAAGGTAGGACTTGTGCTCATCGCATCGGCACCGGGGGGGACGGCCTCCAACTTGGTGACTGCGATGCTAAAAGGTCGTGTGGCGCTATCAGTTTCGATGACCTCATTTAATAGTTTTATCATTTTAGTCAGTATTCCGTTTTATGTGTCTACGGCGCTATATTTTTTCATGGGGGAAACCAGCGAAATTACGCTTTCGGTAAATCAGACTTTGGTTGAAATTTTGGAAACCGTGGTCATTCCGGTTATTCTGGGTGTTTTGACAAATGAATATGGACCTGAGCGAATAACCCGACTCATGAAAAAGCCGCTCAGAGTGCTACTGCCCGGCTTGTTATTGGGAGTTTTTGCGTACGCATTGTTTTTTGATGATGTTCAACAATCTGCTGAATTCCTGGGAAATATAGAGTTATTGATTCCACTCGTCTTTTTCAATTTTCTCACGATGTCTGTGGGCTATAAAGTGGCGCAGCTTGCGAACTTGAAGGTACGAGACCGATATACGATTGCCGTGGAAATGGGCTTGCAGAATGCGGCTTTGGCTATTTTTATCGCTACTCAGGTTTTGGAGAGCCCGGAAATATCGCTGGTAGCGATTCTCTACAGCAGTTTCACTTTCTTTAGCACATGGGGCATTGGATGGCTTATGAAACACTTTCCACACGTCTTCGACCGGTCACTTATCAGCTTGTTTAGAAGGAAATCGTAGATCGGCTTATCTACCTGCGTTTCTTTCTGTTGCCATGGGAGTGCTTTCTATTCGACCTTCCGGATTTATTTGATCCCCTTCGCCCCTTTCCGGAATTACTGGATGAAGATCTCTGATTCGGATCATAAGCGGGTCCTTCTCCGAGTTCTGGAGGCAATGGCGCTTTGGGGACTTCTTTTTCGATGAGCTTTTCAATTTTGTCAAAATCTCTCATATCGCGAGGTGAGATAAACGTAAGTGCTACACCGGTTGTGTTGGCTCTGGCCGTCCGGCCAATCCGGTGCACGTAGTCCTCCGCATCTGAGGGAACATCAAAGTTTATAACTAAATTGATGTCCTTGATGTCTATACCCCGTGAAACGACATCCGTACCCACCAAAATCCGTGTATTCTTGGCTCGGAATGAGTTTAACATTTTCTCCCGGTCGGACTGGTCCAAATCCGAGCTAATGGCTCCCACTGAATATTTTTTCCGTTTTAAGGTACGTGTTAAGTCACCTACTTTCTTTTTCGTTGAGCAAAAAATAAGGATACTTTCGTAATTCGGTTTATCAGTGATCAGCTGATGAACGAGATCAATTTTTTGCTTCTCATACACGCAGTAAGCGGCCTGGAGAACCCCTTCAGCGGGCTTTGAGATCGCCATAGTGATTTCTTCTGGCTGATGAAGAATCTTAGAAGCTAGCTTGCGTATTTTTTTATCCATTGTGGCGCTAAACATGAGAGTCTGACGCTTTTTGGGCAGAGTGTCTATGATCTTGAGAATATCTTCATAGAATCCAATGTCCAACATTCGATCAGCTTCATCGAGAATCAGTAGTTTGAGGTTGTCAAACTGAATATCTTTTGTGTTAATGTGGGAGATTAATTTGCCGGGAGTGGCTACTATAATATCTGCTCCGGAGCGAAGGGCTTTTTTCTGACCGACCCAATCATCGGCTCCTCCTCCACCATAAACGGCAAACGAACTAATGCCCGCAAAATAGCCCAGGGCTTGAACTTGTTGCTCTATCTGTATGGCGAGTTCTCTGGTGGGCGCAATGATGAGCGCCTGGGACCCTTTCTTTTCTTTTAGGGAGGCAATTTTCTGGATGGTGGGCAACAAAAAAGCGGCTGTCTTTCCCGTACCTGTTTGGGCACATCCAATGAGATCCTTACCTCGCAAAATAACAGGAATAGATTTTTCTTGTATGGGAGTAGCTTCTTCGAAGCCCATGTATCCAATTGCCTCAATAATCTCCGCACTCAGATCTAACTCGTCAAATTTCATATACTATGGTGTTTTCACGACCGAAGATAATGAATTGTGGTGGGATGAAGGAGAATTAGATTAAGATTATAGGTGTTGAAGAAAAATAGAGGCAGACCAGCAAGTCACTAAAAACAAGGAACTCAAAAAATAAGAACAAGCGAATTGAAAAATAAAAAAAATAGTCCGGGGAACCACCCCCGGACTAAACCAATAAACCAATAAACCAATCTCATGAACTAGATGAGATCGAGAATAAGAGCATCTTTATAATCACCACCCAAAGTCTGTGTAGTGACCTCATATTTTGAATAAAACATATTATACTTTTCTATCATATTGCTAAGATAGTTGCAGATTTCAAAATATCCAAGACATATTACCTTTTTTTTTAATTTGAATGTATATTTTTTTTGTTTTATATGTAATCTACTGATATACATAAACCTACTAGAAATAAAAAAAGCCCGAAAGATTGCTCCTTCAGGCTTTATCACTTTGGACTTGTCCAGACTCTGGTCTTAAATTAAATTGTACTCATATCATATCAATCCACATTATCATGCAGATAGGAGTTCCCTCTATCTAGCGGCTCCTCTCCTTCTCCGATGCTAAAGTTGCTGAGTTTTGAATCATCCGACTCTACGGCATCTTCCAATTGCACTTTTCTTCGGCGATAAGCTGGCGTATTTTCCATATCGACGATGGCCTTCCGCGATAAGTTTTTCGTTCTGGAACGAAGTGACTCCCGACGTTGTGCATCGGAATGCAAACGCTCGCGCCTTCGCTCTTCATTTTTCCTTCGAATTTCATCTTTGATAAAGGGCTCTTTTCGCTCATTATTTCGATGAAGATCTTCGTAATCATCTTCAATATCATCAAATTCAATTACATTTCCTTCACTTTCAGGACTGCGATCGAAAGAACCTGACTCTTGATCATCTTGATCGGTATCTTCCCATTGATCTTCGAGAGGAATCCGAACACTATTTCCACGACGATTTTTCTTATCATCTGGGAGCGTACTTTGTTCAAAACCAGTAGCAATCAGTGTTACACTAATTTTATCACCCAAGCTATCATCATAGCAATGGCCCCAAATCAGGTCGGTGCCATACCCCGCCTCACTTTGAAGATAATCCGTGATTTCAACGATCTCATCCATTGTAATTTGCTGAGATCCCGATGTAATATTTAGGAGGATATGTTCAGCTCCTTTGATGTTATTCTCTTCCAAAAGAGGTGAGTTTAAGGCCGCTTCAATGGCGCGATTTGCTCGATCCTCTCCTTCCATAATCGCGGTCCCCATAATAGCTACACCGCTATCTCGCATGACCGTATTCACATCTTCGAAGTCCACATTAATCTTACCTTCAATGGTAATGATTTCAGCGATTCCTTTGGCAGCAGAAGTCAAAATATTATCTGCCTGACCAAAAGCTTCATCCAGGACCAGATTTCCATGCATTTCACGGAGTTTGTCATTCGAAATAACTAATAGTGAGTCTACATACTTTCTCAACTCCTCCAGACCGGATAGTGCTTGTTTAGCTCTTCGTCGACCTTCAAAAGAAAAGGGAAGCGTGACGATCCCGACGGTTAAAACTCCTGTTTCCTGAGCGGCTTTGGCGATGACCGGTGCTGCCCCAGTTCCGGTACCTCCGCCTAAACCAGCAGTAACAAATACCATTTTTGTGTCCTGAAGGAAATCTTTCACCTTATCGACTGATTCAATACATGCTTGTCGACCGATTTCCGGCTTTGATCCTGCACCTCGACCATCTGTAAGTTCAGGTCCCAATGCAATTTTGGTTGGAACCGGGCTGGCTTCCAGCGCCTGTCGGTCTGTATTTGTAATGGCGTATTCCACTCCAACAATTCCTTGTTGGAACATGTGAGTAACGGCATTTGATCCTCCACCACCAACTCCAATAACTTTGATGACAGCTTTTTCTTCTTGGGGTATATCAAATTGAATAGGCATAATTTTTCTTTTTTTTGTTGGGAAATAGGTTTACGATTCGAGATCATCAATTTTTCGATCATCTGTCGCTTCGAAAAAATGTTTTACAGAGCTCATGACGTTATCGAAGAACTTGTTCCTTGGCTCTTGTTGTTTTGGTATTTCTTCCTCATGAGTTTCACTCTTCTCGGGGGGAGACTCAGCGCCCATATTCGTCTCTTTATGATTTGCCGCCGGAATGTCCTCCTCGTATTCAAACTGGATTTCACTTCGGACTAAACCAGAAATAGAAGCTATAGCTCTTGTATTTACCGCCTTCAGTAATAAGCCAATTCCAGTTGAGTAAATAGGGCTTTCCAGTTCCTTGGGGTAGCCATGAGCCAGGGTTTCAATCGGTCGCCCCACTCGGGCTTCCATTCCCGTGTGAAAAGCAGTGAGCTTATCTATATTTTTCAATAGTGATCCACCACCGGTAAGTACAATACCACCTATGAGTTTTTGCTCATACCCGGAACGTTGAATTTCCCAATACACGTAATCGAGAATTTCTTCTACTCGGGCCTGAATGATGAGTGCGAGGTTTTTCTCACTTATTTCCTTAGCATCCCTTCCTTTTAGGCCTGGGATAGTTACAATTCGATTATCGATAATTTCCTGCTCAAGTGCCGATCCAAATTTAACCTTCAGTTTTTCGGCCTGATCTTGCATGACGGTGCAACCTTCCTTAATATCTTTGGTAATGACATTACCCCCGAAAGGGATTACTGCTGTATGGCGGATAAGCCCCTCGTGAAACACAGTCAGATCTGTCGTTCCTCCCCCCATATCCACAAGGGCAACCCCCGCAGTCATTTCTTCCTCTGTAAGAACAGCTTGTGCTGATGCGATCGGTTCGAGCGTCATATCTTTGACTCGAAGGCCGGCGCGATCGACGCAACGCTTCATATTATTGAAAGCGGTAACCTGTCCGGTGATGATGTGGAAATTTGCTTCCAGTCGAATCCCTGACATTCCGATTGGATCATTAATACCCGCTTCATTATCGACGGTATATTCTTGAGGAATAACATGTAAAATTTTATCTCCTGGTGGAAGTCCCATTTTATGCATAGTTCGACGCATTTCCTCGAGATCTTCACGAGAGATTTCTACCTCCGCATTATCCCGTGGAAGAACCCCATGATGCTGGAAGCTTTTAATATGTTGGCCGGCGATGCCTATATACACGTCCTTTACCTGAGATTGTGTCGATCTTTCCACCTTTTCAACGGCTTGGCGGATCGCTTTAACTGTGCGATCGATATTGGCAACCACCCCGCGAAGTACACCAGTAGATTCCACTTTACCAATCCCGAGAACTTCGAGTTGACCCAAATCGTTCATTCGGCCGGCAAGGGCACAAATCTTGGTGGTTCCAATGTCCAAAGCCACTACGACTTCATCCATAAAATGTTGATTCCTGTTCATAATTAGTTTTTTTTAAACTTTCATTTTTGCAATAACCTGATCTGCATAACTCACATCGATACTTTCGTACTGTGTCCAACCCTTTTCCGGTAGGACTTCATCAAAAAAGTGCTGTAAACGTGTAAACTTGTCTTCCGCTGAGGTCCAGTTTCCAAAGTGGATCTTCAGATGACCTAAAACGGGTATCATAGTATAAGTACCATCTGTATTCCTGTAAATTTGATCAATAAGTCGGCGTTCGTACTCGTGTTCATCAAAGAAAGAAATAACATCGATCAACTCCGATTTCCACTTTTCATTTTCCATCTGATTTGGCCAGTGGCCCCGCAAAATGGGTATTCTCGGACTATAAGAAGTTGAATGTGGCAAAAAGGAACCTGTTCGGTCCAAGAAAAAAGATTTTCCATTTTCAATAGCTCTCAAAATCGGCTTTCGCTGCTGAATTGTAATGTTAAGTTCTCGATTTCCATCCACATAAATATCTGCCCGACGCACATAATCCATCTTGTAAAGATCTTCTTCCCATTGAGCAATAGAAAGCATTTTCATTGGAATATCTGTTGGTGAAAATCCAAGAGTATTCAAAAAGTGATTGCGAACAGATTCCCCATCCAGCATATTTCCTCCGGTAGGCAAAGGCTCAATATGCACATTCACAGCACTGACTGGCATATCCTGCTTGTAACTCTGTGTTGACATTAACAAAATGCCCAAAAGCAAAATGGAAAGCCCCATTAAGAGAGCGGCGTATTTATTTGACAACTTCCAGCTTTTCATACAATCCAGTTTTCGAGTTCACGAATGATATTTTCTACCGCATCTTTGCGGCCAAATCGAGCAATGTTTTGCTCTAACTCCACAATCTCCTCCGGCTGCTGCAATAGTTCAATTGCCTTTCGAACAGCTTCTCCACCCTCTTTATCCGAAATGAGGATGGCGGCGTTTTCAGCTGTTAGCGTTTGAGCATTTTTCGTTTGATGATCAGCTGCCACATGAGGGGAAGGGATTAATACTGCTGCCTTCCCCAGCGCACTGAGTTCAGAAATAGTGAGTGCTCCTGCTCGGCAGATCACCACATCTGATGCTGCATATGCCTTGTCCATTTCATGGATAAAGGGCATCAATCTGACCTGCGGCAGCTGAGCCACCTCAGAGTTTTTGCATTTTTCATAATGTACGCTCCCACACTGCCAGAGGAGTTGAACCTGAGGATATTGGCGAAGCACAGGAGCCGATGCCATTACGGCTTCATTTAGCGTTTTAGCTCCTAAGCTTCCTCCAAATATCAAAAGCGTTGAATTGAGACCCAAGTCAAAAAAGCGCAATGATTCCTGCTTTCCCGACTGAGATTCTTTAAGCTCTATCCGAATAGGATTTCCCGACATAATAATTCGATCTGCCGGAAAATACTTTTCCATGTTCGGAAAGGCTACAAATATTTTTTGAGCTGATTTAGCCAACCAGCGATTCGTCAAGCCAGGAAATGAGTTTTGCTCCTGTATGACAATAGGCGTATTCATTTTTGAAGCCATCCACATTAAAGGTGCACTTGCATAGCCTCCAACCCCAATGACCAATTGCGGCTGATGTTTTTTGATTAATCGGTAGCACATCCAAAGGCTATAAACTAACCTGAAGGGAACGCTAAGGTTTTTCCACGTCCATCGGCGTTGTAATCCCCTGATCGGCAAACCTGTTATTTCAAAACCTGCTCTGGGCACCTTCTCCATTTCCATTTTCCCTCTTGCTCCAACAAAGTGAATATCAATTTGCGGATATTTCTCCTTCAGGCCAGATGCAATAGCTATGGCCGGGAAAATATGTCCACCTGTACCTCCACCACTAATCATTACCTTCATGACTTGCATTTTTTGGTGAAGAAATAGGGTCCTGAGAATCTGACTCGGCTTGCTCTTTCAATGCTGCAGCCTCTGCCTCGTCCTGGGCCCGCTGAATTTCTGAATAATGACTCACTGATAACACCATACCAATAGCTACGAACTGGAAAACAGCTGATGTTCCACCCTTACTGACAAATGGTAAATTCAATCCGGTAACCGGAACTAAATCGACCGAAACGGCCATATTTAATAAAGCTTGTAACACAAGACTTATGCTTATACCCACAGTCAAAAGAGCAGCAAAAGAGCGCGTAGTGCGGGTTACTATTTTAACGCAACGGAATAATAAAAGGAAGTAAATACCCATTAAAGACATCCCACCTAACAAACCATATTCCTCGATGATAATAGCATAAATAAAGTCTGCATATGGCGACGGGAGGAAGTTGCGTTGGACACTATTTCCGGGTCCCTCGCCAAATATGCCGCCTTCTGCAATTGCAATTTTTGCCTGAGTGATTTGAAAGGTATCCCCCTCATCACCAAAAAAGGTCGTAATACGATTTACCCATGTAGTTGACCGAATGGAATCAAAAAATGTTCCCAATGCTAAATATATTCCTCCAACAATGGCCAACATCATCACTATTGTCATCAGGAGCCGTAAATTAATTCCGCCAACAATCAGAAGTATCAGACAGGTAGCAAACAACATTAATGCCGTAGATAAATCTGAGGGCATAATCAATCCACAAACTATGATAACGGGCAACAATATATGAACCATAAAAAATTGCGGCTGAGATGCTTTGGGTCCTGCCTGCGCAATCGTATAAGCCAAATAAACTATTAAGGATAATCGGGCAAAGTCGCTTGTCTGAAAACTGGAATTAATAATGGGGATCCGCACCCAACGGCGCGCATCATTGATTTCCATTCCATAAGCCAAAGTGAAAATGAGCAAGATGATGGAAAGCCCTAGGGCAAGAATACTCAGCTTTCCGAAAATGGTGTAGTGCATATTCTGGACGAAGTATGCTAGTCCGAATCCGATACACAAAATACTTATTTGTTTCAGCAAATAGGTCTCAGTCGTTGGACCACCTGCAGTACTTGATAAACTTCCGGAAGCACTGTACACAGCCAATACAGAAGCAATAGACAGAAAGACTACGCTAAGCCAAATCCAGCTATCTCCTTTTATGCGCTTTTGTATGTTGGTTACGAACTGCATATAATTATCTGATCTTAAGAGTTATAATAGTGATCACCGCCAATAATATCGCTACAATCCAAAATCTAACGACGATAGTAGATTCATGGATTCCTTTTTTCTGGAAATGATGATGGATGGGTGTCATCAACCAAATCCGTTGTCCAACACCTTGCGTTCGCTTTGTATACTTAAAATACCCTACTTGCAAGATGACAGAAATATTTTCGATTAAGAAGACGCCACATAAAATGGGGATAAGTAGTTCTTTGCGTATGAGAATGGCCAAAGAAGCAATTAATCCTCCAAGCATTAAGGATCCGGTATCGCCCATAAATACCTTAGCTGGATAAGCATTATACCATAAATACCCGATACAGGCTCCCAAAAAAGAAGCGGAAAACACCACGATTTCTCCCGTGTAGGGCAAATAAAGTATGTTGAGATACTCCGCGATAACCGTATTTCCGGAAACATAAGATAGGATAGCTAATGCAGCAACTATTACTGCAGAAACTCCAGCAGCCAAGCCATCTAAGCCATCCGTCAAATTTGCTCCGTTGGACACCGCTGTCACAATAAAAATAACCAGAGGAACAAACACAATCCAGGCCCAAACCGCTGCATTCTCACCGAGGAAAAACAACAGATCTTTATAATCAATGAGATTGTTCTTGAAGAAGGGGACATTGGTCAGTGTCGTTTGTACATAAACAAAATCAGGCCCTGTTGCTTCAGCTGAATTATTGAAGGGAACAGCTTTAACAACCTCTAACCCTCTATCCTGAGCTTCTGCTGCATCCATGCGAACTAAGATATCCTCGTGGAATAACATGGTGATTGCCACAATCACTCCCAATCCGACCTGGCCCAAAACTTTAAACTTCCCAGATAATCCACGTTTATCCTTTTTAAAAACCTTTATGTAATCATCAATAAAGCCAATTGCAGCTAACCATACTGTGGATAGTAAAAGGAGTTGAATATAAATATTGGATAAGTCAGCCAATAGTAAACTCGGCACCATAATAGCCAAGAATATGAGCAGTCCTCCCATGGTGGGTGTACCCGCTTTTTCTTTTTGCCCGGCCAGGCCGAGTTCGCGAACTTGTTCTCCTACTTGTAACCGCTGCAAATATTTAATAACAAGATGTCCAAAAGCAATAGTGATAATGAGAGACAATAAAATAGCCATGCCTGCACGAAAAGTGAGGAAGTAAAACAGTCCAGAACCGGGGAGGTCCCATTGACTGTCGAGATATGTAAAAAGGTGATAAAGCATGGCAGCTATGTCTATTATTTTTTTCATTAAAAAATTAACAGCATAGCGAGTACCTGCAAACGTCCCAACCACAGTACGTATAAGCATACTCGCTATAACTGTTAAAACCAACCTGATTTTGATAACAAAACCAACTTCTTAACAGAGAGCTTCTTTAAGCTCTCTGAGATCGTCAAATGCGATCCGTTTGTCTTTTATTTCCTGGTATTTTTCGTGCCCTTTTCCAGCCACAAGCACGATATCTCCGGCCTGAGCTAATGAACACGCCACCCGAATCGCCTCCCGACGGTCTGGAATGGATAGTATCTGATGTGCCCTGTCTTCAGGCACGCCGGTTTTCATATCGGCTATAATATCTTCTGGATGTTCTGATCTGGGATTATCTGAGGTCAAAACAACCTTATCGCTTCCTTTAATAGCAATATCTGCCATTTGTGGCCGCTTTGTCCGATCGCGATCACCACCGCATCCAATTACGGTAATAATGCGACCTTGTTGAACATTCAATTCAGAAATTGCTTTTAATATCTTTTCTATGGCATCTGGCGTATGAGCAAAATCTACAATACCAAGTCGCTCACCTTTCGGATCCATCACTTTTTGAAAACGCCCCTCAGCTCCTCTCACCTGACTCAACGCCCGCATAACCTCATCTTTGTCTTCACCACATTCTACTAATGTGGCATATACAGACAATATATTGGCAGCATTATAAGTACCATTCAACAATAGATGTAATTCGCGACCATCAATTCGCACAGCCATCCCCTCCAGATTTTGTTCAATTAACGCCAAGCGGTAGTCTGCCATAGACCGCATGCCATAACTCACTTTTCGTGCCTTGCAGTTTTGAACCATTACCGAAGCATTGCGATCATCTTGATTAATGATGGCTACAGAACCTTCAGAAAGTTCGTCAAACAGCCTTTTCTTGGCCTTTAAATATGCTGAGAAGCTACCGTGGTAATCGAGATGATCATGGGATAAATTGGTAAAAATCCCCGCCAGAAAGTCTATCCCTGAAACTCGCCCTTGATGTAATGCATGAGAACTCGCTTCCATCCAACACCACTCACAACCCTGATCAACCATTTGAGATAGAGCCCGATGTAAAGAGATCGGATCAGGTGTCGTGTGAGTAGCCTCAAATTTTTCATTGTCGACATATACCCCCGTGGTACTGAGTAGTCCCGATTTATATCCTAAGCTTCGAATAGCTTGATAGCCCAAGGTAGCGACAGAAGTTTTTCCATTCGTTCCCGTTACGGCAACCATTTTTAGCTTTCTCGATGGCTGACCATAAAAATTGCTGGCCAGCTGGCCGACTTTTTCTTTTAACCCCTCAACCTGCACATAGGTAACCTGGGGAACAGTTTCGCTAGGCCACTCTTCACAAATTATGACCCGAGCGCCGGAGTCAATGGCATCTTTAATAAAATCATGACGATCAATCTTCATCCCTTCGAAGGCAATGAAAGCCTCTCCAGACTTAATTTCTCTGGAGTCAAGCTGCAAACCCTCAACCGTTATAGAGACTTCTCCCTCAGCCCGGCGAACCGCGATGCGATCTAGAACCGCTTCAAGACTTATATGTGGTTTTAAGTGCTCCATATTACCCGAGAGTAAGCTTTATTTTTTGTCCCTGAATAGGTGTTCCTGCTTTTAGTGATTGTGCCTGAATTTTCCCCACATCGCCATTCAACTCGACCTGCAATCCGGCATTCTCTAATAAGAAAAGCGCATCCTTTAGTGCCATTCCTCTAACATCAGGCACCCGATCCGTATTTCGGAAGAACGGAAGACCTACGATGCTGTCATTTTTCCCTTTGAGATAATACCACTCGCCATCGGCCGATGTAGAAAAAGGGAAATTGTATCGGTCTGTAAAAAAAGTCCAGTCTTCACGGTACATTTTATGCTCAATGGGTAGGTGTATTCGTAAAGATCGAGCCTTAGCCACCTCAAAAGGGTTTGCCAACTCAAGATCAGATGAAAAACATCGATCTGCAATATCTCTAAAAACAGGACCAGCCACTGTGGCTCCATAAAAACCACCCCTTTCTGGATTGTAAATCATAACCAGACAGGTGTATTTTGGATTGTTAGCGGGAAAATACCCTACAAATGAACTTTGATAAGTCATATTTTCGCGGTCGGAATAATTCACTTGGGTCGTCCCCGTCTTCCCGGCGAAGGAGAAGTATTTACTTTGCATCCGCTGTGCTGTACCGTCTGTCACTACCCCTGCCAGAGCAGCTTGTGCTAACGAAATCGTTTCGGGGCTCGCAATAGCTTTATCCTTTACTTTCGGACCAAACTTTTTATGAACTTTTCCATCTTTCAGGATGTGATCCACTAAATAGGGACTCATCATTTGCCCCCCATTCGCAACGGCATTATAAAAGGAAGCAATTTGAAGAGGTGTCAACTCCATTTCATAGCCAATTGACATCCAAGGTAGCGAAGTACAGCTCCACTCATCATCCTCACTAAATGCATCCTTAATATATGGACTAGGTTCCCCCTCTATTTCAATATTTGTAGACTCATCTAACCTAAATTGTCGCAATCGCTGAATAAAGCCCTTTGCCTTTTTGTCTTTACCATAATGCCCTTGAACTAAGGATGCTATCCCCACATTCGAAGATTTTTCAAAGGCGGTTTTGGCATCTGTCCGCATAATATCATGCGGCTCGGAATCTTTCATATCCTGATTGCAAAATCGCGCGTACCCTTTATTCAGTTCAACCTCACTTGAACTCGTGATGGCCCGATCCTCCAACAACGCCATATAGCTTGCCAGTTTCATCGTACTTCCAGGCTCTACTTTTCGGCCGACTGCAAAATTGTACGACTCGGCATATCGGCCATCATTTACTTTTTCTAAATTTGACATGGCTTTGATCGCTCCAGTCTCAACATCCATGACAATTGCCGTCCCCCATGTAGCATCGTGCTTTTCTAATGCCCGGAGAAGCGAATAATGAGTCACGTCTTGAATATTGACATTCAATGTAGTTACCACATCCATACCCCGGCGCGGTTCAATTTCTTTGAGATCATCGCGGGGAATAAATTCATTCGCCCCCACCTTGAGCATAAATCGATGACCTTCCTCGCCGCGTAAATATTCATCAAACCCACCTTCAATTCCGATGTCCTGAGCGTTTTCGCGAGTATACCCTATAGTCCGTTGAGCCATACCTCCAAAGGGGTTTGTGCGTTTTCCAAATGGTGTAACTATTAATCCACCGCCATTCGCTCCACGACGCAAAATGGGAAATTGCTTGATTTGATGCAATTCTCTAAAGGTTACATTGTCCGCTAATTTTACATACCGGTTGCCTGAAGATTTGGCTCTCATTTTCTGAAGCCAATTTTTATAATAGTTAACGCTTTTACTAGCATCTACATGGCGTGAAAGACATAGGGCCAGCGAATCAACGCCGGCGTTCCAAACATCCTCATCCAAACCCGCCGCCTGAAAATCCATCCGGAGTTCGAAAAACTGAAGAGAAGTTTTTAACAATTCTCCTCCATCGGCATAAATATTGCCGCGCTCAGCTTCTATAGCTTCTTCCTTTACATACCATTGGTCCTTTTTAGACAACCACTCATCTCCTTCAATGATGCCTACTTTTACCGTTCTGTAAACGATAAGCAGACCAAAGCATATAAATATGCCAAGAATAAGGTATAGGCGTTTTAAGAGTTGATTGTTGGAATTAGCCACGGTAATTTTAGTTTTTTATTTTAAAATGATTGGAGGCTGTCCACCACTATTTAATTGCATAGCCTTTACCTGACCTTCAATTCTCGAATAAGTGGTACTTTTCATAAGCTTGGCTTTCTCACTCATATATACCCACCTGGTTTCCTGAACCTCTTTCTCTAATTGGGAAATTTTTCGGAGCTTGCGATCTGCTGAGTGCACACTAAAGATGTAGACTAAGGCCAAAAAAGCAATGAGGTACAACAGCGGAAGCTGCTGAAACATCCGTTCTTTACGTATTCGCCAGCTCCAAAATGTAGGTTGGGTTTTGTCGATGTTTTCCATTTATAGTTTTTCTGCTATTCTCAATTTTGCGCTGCGCGCTCTTTTATTTTCTAATATCTCTTCTCTAGAGGGTGCCTGAACACCTTTTACAATTTCTTTCCACCATTTCTTTTTTCGACCAAACTCATCCTCCTGTATCTCCCCATTTGGGCTCCCCTTTTTTATCAGATGTTTCACTCTCCGATCCTCCAGTGAGTGGTAACTCAATACGACCAACCGACCTTCAGACTTTACCCAGTCATTCATTGCCAGAAGAAAGTCATCTAAAGCACCCATTTCATCATTTACCGCTATGCGCAATGCCTGATAAACTTGGGCATAATACCGCTGTTTATTCCCTCGTACACAAACATCGATCATCTGATTTAAGTCGCGCACCTCGTAATCTTGTTTTCCAGATCTCCGATCGACAATCGTCTCAGCTAGTGTTTTTGCATTCCGAACCTCTCCATACTCGCTAAAAATCGACTGCAAATCAGAAGCCGTTGCCTCATTGAGTAATTGACTCACTGAATGTTCGGCATTGCGATTCATCCGCATATCTAAGCTAGAGTCGAATTTATAGGCAAATCCGCGACCCGGCTCATTCAATTGATGAGAAGACACTCCTAAGTCAGCCAAAACACCATCCACTTGTCCGTAACCCAAAAACTCTAACCAATAACTGATGTATCTAAAGTTAGAAGGAACGAACACCATGCGGTCATCTTCAGCAGCCTGCTCCTCCGCATCCGAGTCCTGATCAAAAACAATCAAAACTCCACCCTCAAGCTCCTCAAGTATGGCTTTCGCATGTCCTCCACCACCAAAAGTAGCATCCACATATACACCTCCTGGCTGAATGGCAAGGCCTTCGACACACTCATCCAACATGACGGGTTGATGATACATTACTCGTCTGTTGATTGTGTTCCAGCAGGAGAAAACATCACATCTTCTGCCAAGTCCGATAAAGAATCCGGCTGGTCAGACATCATGTCGTCATATTCGGCGGGTGACCAAATTTCAATCCTGTCTTTCAATGGCGTTAGAATTACGTCTTTCGCAATTCCTGCAAAATCCATTTGACGCTTAGACAAAAGAACCCGATCTGCGGAATCCAGCTGAATAATCGATGCACCTCCAAAAAAAGCCCGCATAAACTGCCGCTCTTTTCGATTGTATACACTCAACTTTTCCATATCCTCAACCATCTTATCCCATACCGGCTTCTCATAAAGCATCAAACACTTGTCGAACCCTCGAGAAATAACAAATGTATACACCCCTTGTCCGTCCATCTGACGAATCAACTGGGTGGGAAGCCGAAGTCTACCCTTGGCATCCACTTTACACTCATACTCTCCAAAAAATGGCATTCAACTCATTTAAATTCTCGCTCAAATCAAATGTAAAGGATTTACCACTTTTTTACCCCTTATTCCCACTAATATTTAATTTTTTATGATATGTTTTCTGGAAATCTCTATTTTTGTAATCATTTTGATTATTTTTTGTAATCATATTAATATTTTCACATATACTTAAGACTATATATCAACACTAAATTAGACATAAACGACCAATATTTCCACTTTTTCCCACTAAAGTAAAAAGACAAGCCCTCCTTTTCCCACATTTTTACCCCACGCCCATCTGCTTCAATGAACGAGCTGAAAAATTCCCACTAACTGATTTTTAGTGGGATAACTATTCGGGAACCACACCCCCAAGCGGGTAAATTTAAAAACAAGACTGGAGCCTAATCAAAGAAATGGGTGGGCTCCCAAATTGAAGCCATTCGAATTTTGGAGGGATCCTCAGCCTCTCATACCTCGGCATGTACTGGTTCTTGAATTTTTCGCAAGGAATTCACATCCATTTGAAAGTCAATGAAATTTACTGCCCAACCCCAATTGCAGAACAGAACACACTAGCCTCAGTGAAAGACAATGATTATTCTTAAACAGCGTGCAAGAATAAATTCGGATTTGAAATGTGAGAAATAAAAGCAGAAATGAGGAATAAGAGAACGTTATTCAGTAAAAAGAAAAAAAACTAGGCTGCACTATTCAGAGCGACCATAATTCGAAAAATAACTCTTCCACTTCATCTGAAAAACCCCCCAAATGGCCTCTTTCACAATTCCTTTGTGCATTTTTGATATTCCCATCTCACGATCTATAAAAATAATAGGAAACTCTTTTAATCTATAGCCCAAAGTCCAGGCTGCAAACTTCATCTCGATCTGAAAGGCATAACCAATGAAGCGAATCTTACTAAAATCAATCGAGCTTAGAACTTCACTTCGATATCCTACAAAGCCCGCCGTTGGATCCTTAACATGCATCCAGGTAAGGGCGCGAACATAAAGAGAGGCACCATAAGAAAGCATCAAACGTCCTCGCGGCCAGTTTTTTACGCCTCCACCATTAACGTAACGACTTCCCACCACGACATCCGTTTCTCCATTTGCCAGCATCTCATAAAAGTCATCTAAATGCTGGGGAGGGTGGCTAAAATCGGCATCCATTTCGTATATATACTCATAAGAACGCGCTAAACCCCACTCAAATCCCGCGATATATGCCGTGCCCAAACCCAACTTACCCTCCCGCTCCAATAAGAAAACACGATCGGGGAAGTCTAACTGCTGTTTGCGAACTTCATCGCCAGTGCCATCCGGAGAACCATCGTCAACCACCAGGACGTGAAAACTATTCTTCAATTGCATGACCCGACGTATAATATGCGTTATATTATCTCGCTCATTGTAGGTGGGAATGATGACAAGTCCTGCGTCCACAGTGTGGGTTTTAAGTAACTACCTGTTACTCATATAAGCAAAAGTAATTATATTATTCAAACTGTGGTAATGTCTTCCTTAACAAAATGCTCTTTTCGCCATTTCCTAACGCCTCTCATACATTTTACCGATTATCCTTATTACTCACCCTTAAAACCGATGAGGAAAATGGGATGGACGAAACTCATTCATGATATTGTATAGCCGCTCTACCACATCTGAAGCATTTGGTTTGGTATAATAGTCACCATCACTGCCGTAAGGCGGACGGTGTGCGTGAGCCGAAATGCAAAGTGGGGCTGCATCTAAGTCAAAGTAAGAATTTTGCTCACTCATCACTTCTTGCATCATATACGCCGTAGCTCCACCCGGAACATCTTCATCCAAAAATACAACGCGGTTTGTTTTAGCAATGGATGCCCCGATTACATGCTCCAAATCAAAAGGCAGTAGAGTTTGAACATCAATGAGTTCCACATCAACACCTAGTGACATCAAACGATCGCAAGCCTCCTCTGCAACCCGCACACATGAGCCATAGGTAACTAAGGTAATGTCATCACCTGATCGCAAAACCTCAGGCTGCCCCAGCGGCACCGTATACTCCCCGATATTGTTCGGTAATTTCTCACGAAGACGATAACCATTCAAACATTCAATAACCAGAGCAGGCTCTTCTCCTTTTAGCAAGGTGTTATAAATACCTGCAGCCTGAGTCATATCTCGGGGAACCGCCACATGCATTCCGCGAAGGGCGTGAACGATCATGCCCAGATGTGATCCCGCATGCCAAATCCCCTCCAATCTATGCCCGCGAGTCCGTATAATTGCCGGCGCTTTTTGTTGTCCTGCAGAACGATATCTTAGGGTCGACAAATCATCGGTTAATGGAGATAAGGCATACATTAAATAATCCAAATACTGAATCTCCGCAATCGGACGCAAGCCGCGCATCGCCATTCCTATAGCTTGTCCTATAATCGTCCACTCCCGAATCCCTGTGTCAAAGACCCGATCAACACCATGCTTCTCTTGCAATCCTGCAAAGCCCTGGTTCACATCCCCAATTTTTCCCACATCCTCTCCAAAAGCATATACCGCAGGGTTTCGACTCAGTACTCCATCAAAAAAAGTATTTAAAATCTGATATCCCGGAACAGAAGACGCATCCTCATCATATTGGACCGGCGTAATCGGAACATCCAGCGCGCTATCATCTCCCTCACTATATAGGTGGGTATGATAAGCCTCCTCCCCGGCAGCCTGCCGACCAGAAATAAACTCTTCTATTGCATCCGGAGAGTCTCCCTCCTGCTCCACATAAGCTAACCTTGCTTTTCGAGCCACTTCAACCACTTCGGTTACGACTGGGTGAATTAAACTTTTCAACTCTTTAAGGTAGACTGAAGAGATATCGTCAGACGTATTTTCTAATATTTTTACGAGTTCATCACGAGCTTCATCTACATCAGTCCGATAGGCACTCCAGGCCTTCTTTTTACCATCTCGTGCCGCATTTTTTGCGGTTTCAGCCAGTTCTTCTAAAGTCTCTTGGGAGGCAATTCCACTGTCCAAAATCCAGTCCCCCATCTTCTTAATACAATCATACTCTTTCTCCCATAATAGGCGTTTCTCATCCTTATATCGCTCGTGAGACCCCGAGGTTGAATGCCCCTGGGGCTGGGTTACTTCATCCACGTGAAATAAGGCAGGACGTCGCCAGGAGCGTACCTGCTTAATTCCCAACTCATACATTTCCACCAATGAGGGATAATCCCAGCCTTTTGCCGTAAACATTAGCATTCCGTTTTCTCCTTCCTTCTCCTCGATCGCCAACCCACTTAAGGCCTTCGAAATACTCGACTTGGCCGTCTGAAGTGCTTTCGGCACCGAAATACCATATCCATCATCCCAGACGGATATAGCAAGGGGCGCCCGCAACACAGCTGCTGCATTCACAGTCTCAAAAAAAACACCTTCCGAAGTGCTGGCATCCCCAATAGTACAAAAACACACCTCCTGACCTTCACGACTGAACCCGCTATCTTTCAATTCCGCATTCGTTCTATACTTCTCCGAAGCATAAGCCAGCCCCAAAGCTCTAGCCATTTGTCCCGCTGTGGGACTAATGTCTGCAGAAATATTGAAGTTGTCTACATGCTTCATCCAGCTCCCATCTTCTGAAATATAAGGAGTGGAAAAATGCGCATTCATTTGCCGCCCTCTCGAAAAAGGATCCCGTTTCACATCAGCATATAATTGCGCAAAAAATTCCTCAACTGAAAGTAATCCCAAAGCAAACATGAACGTCTGGTCTCGATAATAACCCGATCGATGATCTCCTTTCTGAAATGCACGAGCCATAGCCACTTGAGCCACTTCCTTGCCATCTCCTAAAATCCCAAATTTCGCCTTTCCCGTTAATACCTCTTTTCGACCCAGCAAACTCACCTCCCGACTGAGACATGAAATGTAGTAATCTTTCAAAACTTCATTGATGTAATCCTGGTTTTCCGACTGACCTTCAACCAACACATCCTGTATATCATCTAAAACTTCCATATATAATTTTTTTTGCGTGAACGTAGTAGAAAGACTCCGCCATCCAGCAGACATCAGCCCCTGTACAACATCTCATATATATAATAAAAAACACCTATCAATGGATGCATAAAAGTACAAAAATTACTCGAATTTATGAAGCCCTGACCTATCCTTCCCACTTACTTTAACCCTTTCATTTCTAATCTTTCCTTCATTTGGGCGCGTCGCCCGGCATCCTAAATACTACTACATCTATACCATGAAAAATCGACAAAAACATAAACAAAATACTCAAATAAGCGATCAAAAGGCCGGCCGTCGGGCTATTCAGGGCTGCCGGTCCCCAATAAATTGGTGACCCCGCCTCTGGCGGGCCCTTACTATCCCTCGCGCATTGGAGAACCTTTTTTTTTAGGTCTTCTCCGGCTACTTCATTCCCTTTCACTCCATCTACAACGCCTGTTCCTGATCTTCTAAAACGCCCTTATCATATCATTAACAAGTGATTAACACATTATGAGTTCGCATTCCCTTATATTTGTCTTAAACAAAAAAGAATCACATGAAAAATGTAATCCTAAGCCTCGCGTCTTTATTATTCTTCAGCTTTGGTCTTATGGCTCAAGAAACAGAAAGCGGACCCAAAATGGAATTCGAATCTACGGTTGTAGAATATGGAACAATAGCTAAGAACTCCGATCCCATCCGAGTAGCTAAATTTACAAACACTGGAACAGAGCCCTTGATCATAAAAAATGCTAAAGGAAGTTGCGGTTGTACTGTTCCTACCTGGAGTAAAGAGCCTATCATGCCAGGTGAAAGTTCAGAAATTGAGGTTCGATACACTACAAATCGCGTAGGAACTATCAACAAAACAGTACGAATTACAACTAATGAAGGTGGTCAGCCGCATGTTCTTCGTGTCAAAGGTAAGGTACTCAATGAAGAAGCGCCTGCAGAGCCTAAAAAAGAGAAGAGTCCGATGCAAGGATAATTCCAGAAGTATAGATTTATTTAAAAAAAAGCCTCAAAGTTGCAACTTTGAGGTTTTTTTATTTTTACCTATCAAATAATGATTGAATATGCTTGTACTCTTATCCCCGGCCAAGACAATGAATTTTGAACGTCCCGTTCGAAAAAATGCCTCCAATCCATTCTTTGAAAGCGAGGCCCAGGAACTAGCACATGTGCTTAAATCAAAAAGTCAAACCGACTTGCAAGATCTCATGGATATCAGTGATAATTTAACAGAATTGAATTATAAGCGATATCAAAAGATGCAGTTTGAACCGCAGCCAGATTCCGCTCGAGCAGCACTTGATGTTTTCGAAGGCGATGTGTATAAAGGTATAGACTCCCATACCATGGAAGAAGCTCATTGGCAATACGCTCAACAACATATCCGTATCTTGTCCGGCCTTTATGGCTACCTGCGCCCCCTGGACCGCATCCAAGCCTATCGTCTTGAAATGGGCACCAACTTGTCCATCGATAAAGAAACTAAAAACTTATATGAATTTTGGCAACCTCGACTTTGGAAAGTCATTGAAAAGGATTTGAAAAATCAGGATCACGCTATCATTATAAATTTAGCTTCCAACGAGTATTTTAAAGCCCTGCCACTAAAACACCATTCGGCAAAAGTGTTGGAGATAAAATTCAAGGAATGGCGAGATGGAAAACTCAAGTTCATTTCTTTCTATGCCAAAAAAGCCCGCGGGCTAATGGCTCGGTATATGATGGATCACGGCGTTTCCAAACCAAAAGAACTGCAAGCCTTTGACTACGAAGGGTATCAATTTGAGAGCAATTTATCGTCTGAATGGGAATGGGTATTCACCCGTGAAAGCTGATTTTTGCTATCTTTGATAGCATGAAATATCTATACACACTTATAAGTTTATTGTGCCTGGGGGCATTCCTGTTCTATGGTCATAAGAGTCCGGTAGGAAAGCTGCCGCCCGTAGTAGATTTTATGAATCCTTATACGGGATGGTGGCAACAAGCCGAGAGGCCTCGCCTGGCACGTCGGTTTTTTACGGGACCGATTGATAAGGATGTTCAAATCATTTTTGACGACAATTTAGTGCCTCATATTTATGCCGAGAACTATAAAGATGCCGTCTATGCGCAAGGCATCCTTCACGCACATTTTCGCTTATGGCAAATGGATATTACTCATCGGGCTACCTCAGGCAGACTTTCTGAGATTGTAGGTGATCGAGCAATAAGTGCTGATGAAGAAAAAAGACGCATGGGCCTGAGGACACTTGGAGATCACCTGATTCAACAAGCAATTAAAGATACAGAGACACGGGAATTACTAAATACCTATACCGAAGGGGTTAACCATTTAGTAAATCAACTGTCGCCAAGTGCTT
The DNA here is from genome assembly GCA_964626595.1 of uncultured Saprospiraceae bacterium. GTDB lineage: Bacteria > Bacteroidota > Bacteroidia > Chitinophagales > Saprospiraceae > JAWLFI01. The sequence continues at coordinate 47,760 of CAZVFU010000001.1, read as the reverse complement.
ATCCCTTAGAATATAAGCTACTCAGATATAAACCGGAACTGTGGTCTTTAAGTCATACCGGATCCGTAGCTGCTAGTTTAGTGCACAACCTGTGTTTTCGTAATGAAGACCTGGATAACACAAAAATTATTCAAACTTTCGGAGACGCTTTTTTTGAAAAATATTACCCGGCTTGGAATCCCAAACAAACACCCATCATTCAGGAGCATGACAAAGAATCACATTGGATGCCCAAGAAAGCGGGAACCCTATCCAGACCCGTATCCCCTGCATTTGAGCAGCCCGACCCATCCAATGGGAGCAACAACTGGGCCGTTCATCATTCTCATACCCAGAATGACAATAATTTATTAGCAAATGACCCTCACTTAGGACTTTCTCTTCCTTCATTGTGGTATGAGCTGCACATCCATTTGCCAAATCGCCAGATTTATGGGGTGAGCTTTCCCGGTATTCCCGGTATTGTTCTCGGATTAAATGATCAAATCGCATGGGGATCAACGAATGTTTCGCATGATGTAGCCGATTGGGTGAATCCCATATGGAAAGATACAAGCTCATGGACCTACTTTTACGAAGGGCAATGGCTTGAAGCAGAACTTGAAGAAGAAATCATTTATGTCCGTGATCAGGATTCAGTGGTCCTAAACATACCCAATACAAAATTAGGACGAATACCTTATCCTGAATCGGACCATGAACTAAATAGAATGGCATTCTATTGGGGGCCCTTGGAAAGTGAAAAAGCAAACCTATTCAAAACGTTCATGGGTTTCAACCGGGCTGGTTCCTATTCCGAATTTAGGGCAGCTCTTCAATATTTCACTTTCCCTGCCCAAAACTTCGTCTTTGCGGATCGTAAAGACACTGTTGCCATGCACGTTCAGGGAAATCTCCCCCGAAGAACGCAGGGCATGGGTATTTTCGTTCAGGATAGTGTGACAGAAGCTATTTTCGCCTCTACCCTTCACCAACAAAATCTTCCACACGAAGTCAATCCTAAACGAGGATTCGTCAGCTCAGCCAATCAACACTCTACCTACCCTGAATTCCCATATGCCTACCAAGGATTTTTTGATGACTTTCGGGGACGCACGCTCGATTCTATGTTGCACTCCTCAGATCAATTTAATTTTGGAGACATGAAAAACATACAACTGAGTTCATTTTCACTGGAAGCAAAAGAGGCTTTACCTGTGTTGATCGAGCACCTTGATTTAGGAAAAAAGCCAGAACCTGACATTCTCGGTGTATTGCGATCCTGGAATTACTTGTATGAAGCAGAAAGTCATGAAGCGACCTTCTTTACCCTTTGGTGGAATAAAGTCCAGGAACACCTCTACGGCCACCTCGATATTTCTAAAAAACCGGATAGCTGGGTACTTATTCAACTTATGGCCAATCAACCCAATGACACACTATTTTATATGCACCCGGATAGCTCCCTTCACGGCTTAAAAAATGTAGTGAGCCATTCATACAAAGAAGCTGAAATAGAATTTGACCAGCTCGACGAAAAAGCGTGGTACGCATTTAAGGCCACCTTTATTCCCCATTTAGCCAATATCTCTCCCTTTTCCTCCTCCACCCTTAAAAATGGCGGAACTCGCAATGCCTTAAATTCAGTAAAGAAATCACATGGGCCATCCTGGCGGATGGTGGTGGAAATGGGAGACTCTATCCGGGCAGAAGGCATTTATCCCGGAGGTCAATCTGGAAACCCCGGATCTTACTTTTACGATAATTTTGTTGAAGAGTGGGAAAACGGTAGATATCACCCACTCCTTATGCCGGATATCGACCACTGGCAAAAAAGAGTCACAAAGTGGGAAGTTAAATCAAAATAATCATGAGAAATATATTGCACCTTTTAGCTTTGATCATCTTAGTCCATCTGCTCAATTTTATGTTGGGACCCAGATGGGGATGGGCCTTATTGATCTTATATGGATTTATTATTCGCCAAAGTCGATGGCAAGGCTTCTTCCTGCCTTTTTTTGCCGTTTTGATTAGCTGGTTGGCCTACACACTTTACCTGGATTACAGTAACCAACATCTGTTAGCAACAAAAATGGGGGTTCTGCTGAATGATCTGCCAGCAAGCTCATTGCCCTGGGTGACTGCGATAATTGGTGCATTAGGTGGTGGTCTTTCGGGATGGGTTGGGGTAAATTTTCAAAAATTGTTATCGCTATAACTAAATGAAAAGTCTATGAGTGAAGATGTTTATGAGGAAGCAAAAAAAAGAGTGGAAAAGAAGAAATCCTTTCATTCAGACTTAACTAACTACTTAGTTTGGTCAGCGATCTTTCTTTTTATCAACATTTTTGTGACGAGAGGTTACTTTTGGAGTCTTTGGGTTATCGGTTTCTGGGGGCTGAGCATTCTCAAAAAAGCATTTCAAGTCTATGGGACACCCTTTTCCTCGCCCGACTGGGAACAAAAAGAAATCGAAAAAGAAATGGAACGACTTCGGAAAAATGATTTCCCGAAGAAAAAAGAAAAAACACCCGAAAAGAAAACAAGTAAAAAGTGGAATGATGATGAATTGGTCTAAGGGTATACTGTCACCCATAAATGTGATTTCTTTTTTGTTTCTAATTTCCTTGAGTGCCAGCTCTTTTATACCCAAGCTTACAGCACAGCATGTCTTTATTATGCCCGCCGAAAAAACACAATACTATTCAACACGAGACTCTGTAGACCTTTTTTTCGACCGCATACAACCCCTGGAGGTCAGTATCCAGCTAAAGGATAGCGCCATCATGCATTTAAAGCAAGCAGACGCTTCCCAATTGCTTCAGGTAGCAATGAGAAAACAGGGAGTGACTCCCGATTCATCTCAAAATCAGGTTCTGAGGTCTGCTATGGACGAAGCACTGCGCCTTTCCCAACCCCTATTGAAAAAATATCCTCTACCAGATACTATACGAGTCGGCATTATTCAGGGTGATCTTTATGGGCCCTCAGTATTCTATACTCGAGAAAACGGTATCTATGTTCCAGAACCGATGGTGAAAGCAGGGAATAGAAAAATGCTGACCACGGTATTGATCCATGAAATTTTTCACATCCAAAGCAGAAACTATCCGAAATTACAAGAAAAACTATATGCCCACTTAGGGTTTAAAAAACTGGACCTTCCCATAATTTACCCAAAGAGCTTTATTTCTCAAACTCTTCTCAACCCTGATGGAACAGACTGGGACTATTACATCCCGCTTTCCATCGATGACAAAAAGGTTTTTGCCTTTCCCCTTATCGTGAGTAAGAAATCATATTTCGATCCGGCTGAACCTAATTTTTTTAGCTATCTGAAATTCCAATTGTTTCCTTTACAAAGACAAAAAGAAGGGTATAAGTTAAGCTATGAGGGTGACTTTAATGGATTGGATAGTAAATGGATGACGCCCTTCTTTGAGCGCATCACAAAAAACACGAATTACATTATACATCCAGATGAATTGATGGCAGATAATTTTGTTTTCCTCACAAAATGGATCGAAAAAGAAACTGCGCCTGATAATATATCAGAGTCTGGCAAAGGACTTTTGCGTAAGCTAGCCAGCGAATATGAGGTGAAGTTACCCTAAAGGTCTGTAAACAGTATATGGAGTATCGTATTCTTGACCGGAGCCAATTGGATATAGAGCGTTGGAACAATACCATATTAAAAACGCCATATGCGCCCCCTTATGCGCTGAGTTGGTATTTAGATGCTTCCTCTGGAGAACAATGGAAAGCTCTTATTCGCGGCGACTATAAACAGGTGATGCCCTTGCCTTACAAACAACTATTAGGTTTAAAGCAGATTTACCAACCTCCATTGAGTCAGCAATTGGGAATATATGGAACAAATCTACAAAAAGAGGACATCGCCGCATTTCTAAATCGAATACCAACCTACTTTCAACCAGCCAGCATCTCAATGAATGCTACCTTAAACTCGCATGAAATTGAAGGCTGGAAATGTACCCAAAGAGACAATTATATTCTTGATTTGAATCAACCTTATGACCGGTTGCGCAGTGGATACTCTCAAGGATTTAGATCCCATATCAATAAAAACAAACCTAAGCTTAAGGTGGAGTCCTTTCATGATGTAGATGAATTAAATACTCACTTTATAAAAATTATTGGACACCGGATAGGGCTGAAGAAAAAACAATTGCAAATTGCCATCAATATCCTAAAAGCAGCATATCGGCGTGACCAGGCCTTTATGATTCAGGTATTGAACTCAGATAATGAATGGGTTGCCCAATTGTATTTTCTGAAAATGAAAAACAGAATCATAAAGTTAAGGGCCATTGCAAATAGTCAGGGTAGGAAGTACTGTGCAAATCACGTGGCGATTGACCACATAATAAAAACCTATGCTAATCAGGATATCATTTTGGATTTTGAAGGTTCTTCCATACCCGGAGTAGCTACTTTCTTTAAAGGCTTTGGATCTACCTTATCCCCTTTTTACTTTTATGAGAGAGAAGGCTTTATACCTCGCGTTTATGATCTTTGGAGATCATTTAGGAACTAAGCTTTAACATCACAGAAAGTTATCGCATGTAATTCGAAGCTTCAAGTAAAACCTGTTTTTATCTTATCCGAGCTTTTCATTGGAACCATTGGTGCACCTCAAATGCATGGCCCATAAAGACTTATTTTTTAATCATAAAAACGGCGGAAAGCTATTGAATCCGAATGACAAGAAGTGGCATGTATCGGTATTATCCGATTTGGAAGCCCTGACTATCATTTCTAAGAAATAAGCATATTCCTTTGTTTCCAGATGTACCCCGAAAGTTTTATAATATGTAAAATCAGCGTTTGAGCGATATTCAGATAGTGGTAGCACTGAATTCCAGTAGGGTATTCAACTAAAAGACTAGTTTATATTTTTCGTCTATCGAGCAGCCGGCGAACACTATACTTTCCGGATCCGTTAGCCATTAGAAGAAGTAATCCTCCCATAATAGCAAGGTTTTTGACAAACAAAGCCGACTGAATTCGTCGCCCCTCACCCGGATCTAAATTCCACCAGTCGTGAACTATGGTAGTGAGGGGGAGCCAATACATCAATAAAATTAAACCAGCTAACCTTACTCGATATCCTATCAATAACATGACCCCACTGAGTACCAAAAAAAAAGTAGCAACTACTAAAAACACCTCGGGATTCCACGTCAAACCATAAGCAACCATCTTATCCAGATTTAACTGATAAAAAATCATATTATCTGCCGCCTCGAAAAAGAAAAAAGATGAGATCAAAATACGGGCTATAACGTCTAATATATTTTTCATTTTTGAGTTTTGTTCTTAAATGATATTCAAATAGAAAATCTTAATTCCTCTTGTATCGCAGAACTGCCCGAGCGACGTTTTGACCATCCAGCGCGGCAGAAATAATCCCTCCGGCATAACCCGCTCCTTCTCCACATGGAAATAGACCTTGGATCTGTGTATGCATAAAGGTCTTATTATCCCTGGGAATTCGAATGGGGCTGCTCGTTCTGCTCTCAGTTGCAATGGCCACCGCTTCTTCGGTAATATATCCCTTCATTTTATTTTCGAAGTGTGGAAGCGCTTTCAAAATTCGATTAATTATCCCGGCAGGTAATAATTTGCGCAAATTTGAACTGTAAAGTCCGGGTATATAAGAATGTTTAGGAAGGCTTCCGGATTCTTTACCCTTGAGTAAGTCCGTTAACCGTTGAGCCGGAGCTTGTTGACTTCCATCCCCAGCCTTAAATACAGTCTGCTCTACCTCGGCCTGATACCGTAAACCCGCAAAAACGTCATTCGAATCTGAAGTAAAGTCCTCTAACTCCAATCCCACAACAATCCCAGAGTTTGCAAATGCGGAATTGCGCTTAGACAATGACATCCCATTAGTTACTATTTCTCCGGGAGCTGTCGCGGCAGGAACAACCAAGCCACCGGGACACATGCAAAACGAATATACCCCTCGATCTCCTATTTGTTGAACCAGCTTGTACGAAGAGGCTGGTAATCCCGGCTGCCGCTCTCGTTGACGATATTGAATTTCATCAATCAATGCTTGTGGATGTTCTACCCGAACGCCTAAAGCAAAAGGCTTAGCTTCCAATCTCACTTTTCTTCGGTGAAGTAGATAATAAATATCTCTGGCCGAATGTCCCGTTGCCAAAATCATGGGGCCGGGTAAGTCCCACCATTCATCGTCATTAAGTTGAATGCGCTTTATCGTTTCATCCTTTAGCTCAATATCTGTCAGACGGGTATTAAAATGAATTTTGCCCCCATGAGAGAGTATGGTATTTCGGAGGGCAGAGACAATTTTGGGAAGTTTATTTGACCCGATGTGGGGCTGTGCATCAATAAGTATATCTTCCGGTGCACCGTGTTCCACGAGTAGTTTCATCGCGCGAAATATGTTTCCCCTCTTGTGAGAACGAGTATATAGCTTTCCATCAGAATACGTACCTGCGCCTCCTTCACCAAAGCAATAGTTTGAATTTGGATTTACTTCGTGAAATTGTTGAATCGCACGTAAATCACGTCGTCTGTCACGAACATCCTTACCTCGCTCAATAATTATAGGCTTCAATCCCTGAGCAAGACATTCTATAGCAGCAAAATATCCTGCAGGACCTGCTCCAATAATAACAACCTCCGGGGCATTTTCGGCCATTTTTAACTCATCCGAAAACTGTGGAAGTCCCTCCCATTCATCCGTATTATAGACATTAACTCTTACACGAAATACAGGCTTTCGTCCCCGTGCATCCAAAGACCTACGGTCGACCCTTGCTTTAAAGTTGGGATTTTCAGCCTCTCCCATTTGAGCTAGCGCTCGCTCGCAAATTAGATCGCGATCCCACGCCTCCTCAGGTCGAAGTGTAAGACTTATCGTTTTCACAATTTGGAATTAGTTGATTCTCGAACCAGCTCATAAATATCTTTGCTCTTTTTCACAATTCGTTCCAGCCGATCCAATGGAAGCATGTTTGCTGCATCGGACTTTGCTAATTCGGGTTGGTAATGCGTCTCTATGAACAATGCACGAGCGCCCACTGCAGCTGCCGCGCATGCCATGGTCTCAATGAGCTGAGGTCGACCGCCTGTAACCCCGGCGGACTGATTCGGCTGTTGCAGGGAGTGGGTACAATCCATGACTACTTCTGCCCCCAACTGTTTCATAATTGGAATCGAACGAAAGTCTACAACCAAATCCTGATACCCAAAAGTCGTTCCTCTTTCAGTGAGCCATACCTTAGAGTTTCCAGCCGACTCTACTTTCTCTTTCGCAAATTTCATGCTTTCGGGACTCATAAACTGCCCCTTCTTTATGTTAACCACTCTCCCGCTATTCGCTGCTGCCTGAAGAAGGGCCGTTTGTCGGCAGAGAAAAGCAGGAATCTGAAGTACATCTACAAACTGTTTAACGGTGTCTATTTCATCGCTTTCATGAACATCGGTGGTCACAGGAACAGAAAATTGATCCCCTATTTCTTTCAGAATAGAAAGTGCTTTTTCATCTCCAATCCCCGTGAAAGAGTCTAATTTAGAGCGGTTGGCTTTGCGGTAGGAGCCTTTAAAAACAAATGGAATAGATAAGCGCTCGCATATCTCAGCAACCTGCTCAGCAATTCTAAATGCCATGTCACGTCCCTCTATAGCACAAGGGCCGGCAATGATAAAAAATGTATCCCCAGTTAGGATGCGTGTCATTGTACTGTCCATATAAAATATGTCTATCTATTCATTAAGTATCCAGGCAGTTGGCTCGATTTCACGCCTGATAGTTCGTAATTCCTGCAGGATTTCAGAAGATGGGCAGGGAGCCTGCACTCCAACTCGAGTTAAGCTGCCTGAAGAGGCACTATATAAATGGTACCCCTTATCTGAAAGCTGTTCTTTCATTTGTTGAATGTTCCGTTGATTTGAAAACGCGCCCACTATGATGACACAATCTGTATTTTTCTTGGCTTCAGATAGATCGGAGTTTGCTTCTTTTTCTTTAGGTAATTCCTGAGCCCTACTTTCCGTAGGATTGGGCGATGAGATGGATGTGTTTGACTCTATAATCGAAACCCGGTGTTCCAATTCAAAGGGGGTATCTTCCTCATCCATTGATTGTGCATCAGAAGTTCTTTTAACGGCTGAGCTTAACTCCTCAGGATGCACGTTCATTCTCTCTTTCTGCATCGGATAATCTGCTTTTGTAGTGGAACTATTAGTCAAAGGTCCCCAGTACATTAAACTGCCAAGGACCATCACTAAAGCTAAAACCAGAACTAAAATCAGCACGATAAATAAACTGCGAGAAGAGGTAGTGTCCTCATTTCCAGCGGGTCTAGAATCAACATCAGTCGCTTCAACAGATGAAGATGCAGCAGCCTGAGTTTTTTGTTTAGAACCCGTGCTGACTCTAGGATGTGGGAGTCGTATATCTGGCAAATCGGCAAGTAAAGACCAATTTGAAGCTGGAGCTGAATCCCATCTAACACCCTGACTATCAACTTCGAATTGGCCTAAGCTACCTAAAGACCAAGTCCCCTCCTCTTTCTTGACACTTGCAAAATCTGCAATTTCTGAAGCGAGTTTAGCCGCATCAACCGGTTGAGAAAAGACAAATTGAGAAAGCTCACTTTCTAATTCTTCGGAACCGAGTTGAGGAACCTCGATAAAGCTAATATCCTCAGCTGGTGGATACATCCAGCCCTCGTTTTTATCCATAGAGGCTGAGGTTCGATGGATCGTAAGAATTCCCCAGTGAGGTAAAATCACTCGACCCTTAACCAGCAGGCATTTTTCTATTATTTGCTCCCATTCTTTCATCTATGCAAAAATACTAAAAAAGCGTGCCAAAATTACAGTGAAAGGAAAACTCGATGTGATATTTATAATGTGGAAGTAATATTATACGCAAAATGAGAGGGAAAGACCTCCTATTGAAATTGTTTCTAAAACGTGACAAACTCCTTTGCCGCAATCCCTGTATATTTGTAAAAAAATAGTTCTATGCTGCAAAGAAACAAGTCGGCTCAGTTATTTGAAGAGGCGAAAAAATACTTCCCCGGAGGCGTAAATTCTCCAGTTAGAGCCTTTAAATCTGTCGAAGGTCCGCCCCTATTTATAAAAAAAGGCAGTGGCAGTTATATCTATGACGAGGATGGAAATACCTTTCTGGATTTCTGCTGCAGCTGGGGACCGCTCATCCTGGGGCACGCTCATCCCAAAATCCTGTCTTTTTTACACGAAACCCTAGACAATGGGACCTCCTTCGGAACTCCCTCCGTTTTGGGTAACCGGCTCGGAAAACTGATTACGGAAAACCACCGGTATATCGATCAAATTCGATTTGTAAGTTCGGGAACGGAAGCTGTGATGTCTGCCGTTCGGCTGGCTCGTGGGGTCACTGGAAAGGATTATATCGTAAAATTTGAAGGCTGTTACCACGGTCATGTAGATTCACTTATGGTTAAAGCAGGCTCAGGTCTGGCTACCTTTGGAACCAGCACATCTGCAGGCATACCTCATGAATTAGCCGAACTCACTCTAGTTCTACCCCTCAATGACGACGAGGCCTTAGATGCCTGCCTGAAAGAACATGGCCATAAAATTGCAGCTATCATCATTGAACCCGTACCTGCCAATAATGGTCTTCTGATACAAAGGCCGGAGTTTCTAAGGGATCTTAAGAAAAAATGTGCAGATCACGGTATTCTATTGATATTCGACGAAGTGATCTCTGGTTTCCGAGTTGGGTTCGAAGGTGCCGCAGGCTTGTACAACATGCAACCCGATATCATCACCTTCGGTAAAATTATTGGTGGAGGAATGCCCGTCGGAGCTTTTGCCGGGTCTCGAGCAATTATGAAAAATATAGCCCCGGAAGGTGACGTCTATCAAGCAGGCACCTTATCCGCAAATCCCATGGCTATGGCAGCTGGATTTGCTACTCTAAAGGAGTTGTTGGACAGTGACGCTTACACTCATTTAGAAAAAAAGACAAAGGCTTTTACTCGCCAAATCGAAAATCATATTCAGAAGAAAGGATATGATGCCGGGATTCAGCAACTGGGTTCAATTTTTTGGTTGCGTTTTAGTAAAAAAACCATTCGTTCTGCTGACCAAATCGATGGAAGCAAAATGGATCTTTTCAAAAAGCTCCATTCCATACTACTACACGACAATATTTATATGGGCCCCTCTGGATATGAGGTAGGTTTTATTTCCACCGCTCATACCGCGAATGACCTTGAAAAAGCAGCTCAGAAAATTTGTCGGGCCCTGGATGAAGTGATGGATCAGAATGTTTAAACAAAACCCACTTCGCCTGCGCTTATTATCCTATGCGGTAATCGCATACATGTGTATGGCTTTTGCATGGTGGAGTATATTATTGTACACCAAAAACCAGGATGCCTATCAGGCCAAAGTCGAAATATTGAGAATGGGAGCGGCAGCGGAAGGCCTTTTTACTGATGAGGCTTCATTTAAGTCATCAGACGCCTTTCTGGAATTAGAGGAAAAGTATAGTCGACAGCAGTGGATGATATTGGGCGAGGCCGCGCTATTCATGCTAAGTATCATTTTAGGCGTCTGGATTATAAACAACAGTTACGGCCACCTGATAAAATCAGCGGAAAACAAGCGTAACTTTTTACTGTCCATCACTCATGAGCTCAAATCGCCCATTGCATCAGCCCAACTGGGTTTACAAACTATTCAAAAGCGCAAACTAAATGAAGAGCAAACCGAGCGCATATCGGTGAATGCGCAACACGAACTCGATCGACTTAAAAATTTAGTGGATAACCTCTTATTAGCTGCCAAAGTGGAGACGAATTACAAACCTGTTTTTGAAGTAGAAAATGTAAATCGACTGATAAAAGATTATATTGATCGATTAATGACTTCATATCCTACGGTTTCCTTCTCCATGGAATTAGATACTGAATATCAAACGGCTGAAATTGACAGGTCGGGCCTCATCTCCATCCTTGGAAATCTAATTGAAAATGCAATCAAATATTCAGAAAGTCCAGCCGAAGTGGTTGTTCGCACAAAGCTTGATGACACGAAATTCCTGTTGGAGGTGAAAGATAGAGGGCTGGGAATACCCGAAGAAGAAAAGGATAGCGTCTTTCATAAATTTTATCGGGTAGGTTCTGAAGATACGCGCAAAACAAAAGGGACGGGTTTGGGTTTGTATATAATAAAGGAAATGACTTCAGCTCACAACGGGAAAGTATTCGTAAAAGACAACCCAGGTGGGGGTACGATTTTCAGTATACAATTACCCAGATTTCAAAAATAAAAAATTACCATTATGCGCATTCTATTAGTCGAAGATGAAGAAAATATCCGCGATCTCGTTAAGTTGAATTTAGAGATGGAGGGCTATGAAGTTCTGGCCCTGAGCAATGGTAAAAAAGCGATCGATGCGGTAGATCAGCAACACTTCGACCTTCTTCTTCTCGACATCATGCTACCAGAAGTCAATGGCCTTCAAATTGCTGAACATGTCAGATTGACCCAATTTGATGTGCCGATCATTTTTTTAACAGCAAAAGGGGACCCGGAAGAACGTATTGAAGGGTTAAAGAAAGGCGGAGATGATTATATTACTAAGCCGTTTAACCTCGAAGAACTGCTACTTCGGGTAAAAAATCAACTGCGCCGAAAAGAAAAAGAATCTAAGCAAGGTGTGGAGGAATATAGTTTCGGAGATTATTCGGTCAACTTCAACACCTATGAAGTTCATGGTCCAGATAAAAATTTTGAATTGACGAATAAAGAAGCCATGCTACTTAAATTGCTGATCGACCGTCGCGGCGAAGTGGTATCACGTCAACAAATCCTTCAAGCCGTTTGGGGGTACGATGTCTATCCATCCACCCGAACCATCGATAACTTCATTCTATCATTTCGGAAGTACTTCGAAAAAGATTCAAAGAACCCTGAGTTTTTTCATTCCGTGCGCGGCGTCGGATATAAGTTTGTGGATGAGTCCGCCTAAGGTGTAAGTAGGCATTACTTGTCGTGATGATGACTACAATATATAGATTGCCTATCTTCTTATACCGTTTATAATCTCTCCTTTTTTTTGGGGCCTACCCTCGAGCGGCGGCGATTGCCACCACTCGAGGGTCGCTACGTTTCGCCACTCGTTATTCACTCGGCCCTGCGCGCGCCCGATTAGGCGCGCTGGGTCTCTCCCGCCGCTGGCGAGAGATGGCTCCACATCGCTAGTCCACTACTACCTCCAAAGCTAACACGGAACAAAGTAAATGTTAAAACGCACGCGCAAAGCGTTTTACACATGAAATTTGTGAGTTATTCGAACTCAAAGCTCTTGTGGCCGCCGGTCCATAAAAAGCCATAAAAAATAGATAGACGTTCGGGTCTACGAAAAAGCCTAAAAAAAACCATCCACTTACGATGACGAATAAAAAACAAGAGTAAGTTGATCATTCAAACCTCACATGGATCGATATTAGAAGTTCTTCGAGAGAATTCGGTTGGGGAAGTCTCGAAAACAAGTTGCATTTCAAATAAAATCATGCTCGAGTGCAACAAAGCATTTCAAAATCGGTAAGGAAAAATAAAGACCCTCACCAAAAAAACACTAATCTTTGACGTATGAGAAAAAAAGTATCAATCATAGGTGGAGGAACTGCTGCTTTGTTTCTTGCTGCATTTTTAAACCATACTACTTACGATATCACCATCTTTGAAAAAAAGTCTACGCTGGGCCGTAAATTTTTGGTAGCCGGTGATGGCGGATTTAATCTGACTCATGCAGAGAAATTATCAGATTTCAAAAAGAGATATTCCCCGACTTCGTTTCTTGATAAGGTGTTAGATCATTTTAGCAATGCTGATTTTAGAAAATGGATGTTAAGTATAGGAATACCCACCTTTATTGGTAGCAGTGGTAGAGTTTTTCCTGAAAAGGGCATCAAACCCATAGAAGTATTGAAATGCATTGAAGCGCATTTGATAAATAAAAATGTCAAATTTGAATTCAACAAAACCTTCACGGGATGGAACCAGGAGGGTTCTTTAGAATTCAATGTTAATCAAAATGTAAAGTCAGATTATACCGTTTTTGCCTTAGGGGGTTCCAGTTGGAAAGTAACCGGGTCAGATGGGGCCTGGTTACAAATTTTCAATAAAAAAGGCATTGAAACCATCCCATTTAAATCCTCAAATTGCGCTTTTGAAGTCAAGTGGGATAAAAAGTTTATCCAGAAAAATGAAGGTAACCCCCTAAAAAACATCTCAATTTCACTCTATAATAAAACCCAGAAAGGGGAAGCGGTCATTACTAAATTTGGGCTAGAGGGGAATGCGATTTATGGATTGAGTCCAGAAATACAGACGAGTCTTGGCTCACGTAATCATGCTGTAGTCTTTGTTGATTTTAAACCTCCTCACAGCTTATCCGACCTAATAAATAAATTAAGCCACTCAAAGTCAAACACCACAACTACCTTAAGAGAGAAGATTAAACTACCCCCTACCGTCATAGACCTCATCAAAGTAACCCTTTCAAAAGAAGAGTTTTTAGACCACCAAATTTTGGCAAAATTCATTAAGAATTTTCCGCTTAAAATTGTCGGTTCGGCTCCACTTGATGAGGCGATTTCTACTTCGGGAGGAATCAGCTTAGATGCTGTAGACTCCAACTTTGAACTTAAAAAAATAAAAAACCAATTTTGTATTGGAGAAATGCTTGACTGGAATGCCCCAACTGGAGGATATTTGATTCAGGCTTGTGCAAGCACAGGTGTTTATTTAGCCCATTATCTAAACAATAAGCATCAAACAGATAAAAATTGATGAGAGATCATTAGGACTACATAAAGCATTAAATTAGCAAAATTCTTGATCTTCCACTCTCCCTCCTTACACCAAAAAACGAGTTCCGCAGAAAAAGACGTAGCTCTTGATTCAAATTGTTCGTATCTTTCAGAAAGCCCAAGAGAAGCTGGACAGATCATATATTATATTCTATGATAACAAATCTTGACATAAAGGAATTAATAATTTTGACAATTGCTTTTATGGCTTTCACTGTGATTGGAACCATAAGCCATGAATACGGACATATCATAGTTGCCAAATATTTGGGCTATGACACTCAATTACACTATGGAAGCATGAATTACAGTTCGGAGCTTGAGGAAAAACTAATCGATATTTACAATAAGAATAAGGATGCCATAAAGAATAATACTCCATTTGACCAAAAAAAAGAATATGATAAGGGTGTGGAAACATTGCGTTCAAATGCACTATGGATAAGACTTGGCGGCCCTATCCAAACTATAGGAACAGGTATTATAGGATTAACTTTGCTATTATGGCGCAGGCCTCTGATGATTAGAAATGGCTTGAGTCTAATCGATTGGCTATGCATTTTCCTTTCACTTTTTTGGTTGAGAGAAATATTTAACCTTTTAATGTCAGTAGGTTCTGAAATGATATCACCTAATGGAAGCTATTTCGGTGGTGACGAAAAGTACATTTCATTTGAACTGGGTTTATGGGAAGGAACGGTTCCAATAATTTTAGGTACTCTGGGTTTGTCTATCTCACTGTTTGTGATTTTTAGATGTATTCCTAATCGATTTAGATCCACATTCATAGCGAGCGGCTTTATTGGAGGAATATTAGGCTTTGTTTTATGGATGAAGATTTTAGGACCAAAAATATTACCCTAAAAAGTAAGATAAGCAATTATAAATATACACCAATAGAATGCTTCGGCCACCGCCTACCTGACGCCAGGTCAGCTCCCAAAGGCTCGTCTGGAAATACCCGCTTACTTTATCAACTCATTATTCTAAAAAAATAACTCCACAGTTCTATTTTAAGATAAAAAATAAAATAAACGGTCGTATATTGTTGGAAAATATGCCTTAATGCACATGAAAAGAGAAGGTGCTTTACCCCTCTGGGTTATCTGTTGGCTCCTCACTCCTACCCTTATGGCTCAGCCTGCCGACTTGGGTAACTGGTTAATCTATTTCGGTAATAAACAACTGGACGGACGCTGGAATATTCATCATGAAGCTCAATTTAGAAACTATAACGCCATTGGCGACCTGGAACAAATTCTATTGCGCACAGGTTTAGGATATAATTTGACTGAAAACAATCACAATGTGCTGCTTGGCTATGGTTTTATCCATAGTCAAAACTATGTGGGGACAACAGATCGTAAAAAAAACAATAACGAAAATAGAATTTTCCAGCAATTCATCACCTTTCAACGATTAGGCAGAGTCTCTTTGCAGCATCGATATCGTTTTGAACAAAGATGGTTTGATCACCAAAGTTTTCGGATGCGGTATCGATACTTTTTATCATTAAATATCGCATTGAACAACCCCAAAATGTTAGACGGAACATTCTATTGCTCGGCCTATAATGAAATCTTCATTAATGACCGTGGGGATTTGTTTGATCGAAATCGATTGTATGGAGGCTTAGGCTACCGCTTAAATCCGAATACCCGCTTTGAAGTTGGATATATGAATCAATTTTTAACTAATGAGAGCAGAGACCAAATCAACCTCATTACATTCTTCACCTTTTAATACTCAAAAATGAAAAAATCACTTAAAAATGGAATCGTACTTTTTGCCAGTTTCGGTATACTCGCTGCTTGTAATGTCGAAGTACAGGAAGAACAGACCACAGAATCAGAAAAGCCAGAAATCGAGGGCGTAGTTGAGGATGTACTGACACAGGAAGAGCAGGATGCATTGACACCCGATATGGTGATTCAATCCTTCAAAGAAGGAAATGAACGCTTTATGCGCAATGACCTAACCGCCAGAAATCATTCCGAACAGGTTCGCAAAAGCACCCATGCACAGTTCCCAAAAGCCATCGTCCTTTCATGCGTTGACAGCAGAGTTCCTGTTGAAGATGTGTTTGACAGGGGAATTGGCGACATCTTCGTGGCCCGTGTTGCCGGAAACTTTGTCAATGAAGACATCCTGGGTAGTATGGAGTTTGCCTGTAAGGTATCCGGATCCAAACTCATCCTGGTCATGGGACATGAACATTGTGGAGCGGTAAAAGCTGCTGTAGATGATGTGAAACTGGGTAATATTACGCCTATGCTCTCAAAGATCAAACCTGCAGTAGCGTCTGTTGAATATGAAGGCGAAAGGAGCTCAACTAACCCCGATTTTGTGCATATGGTTTGCGAACGGAATGTTGAAAACACCATGGAGAATATTCGAATTAATAGTCCGATCTTAAAAGAAATGGAAGATAATGGAGAAATCAAAATTGTTGGCGCCGTTTACGATATGGATTCAGGCGAGGTTGTTTTCTTGAATTAGAGTATCATTAACGTACCTGCTAAGAGCAGGCATAGAGCGGGTAGTTACCCTTAGGTTGATATCGCCTTTGGCCTACTTAAGTATTACTAAAGTAGGGGGCTTCGGTACAAATTATTAGTACTTAAAAACATGGGTATGAACTTTAGAGGTAACTCCGCTTCAATGGAGTTGAATTTAGTGGTAATTAGGGAGTATCTAAGTCAACTGCCCCCCTTTACCAAAACCTTCGTATCTTTCTAGCAACTCGAAGGCCATTTCAGCTTCACAGTTGGGATTAAAAATCAATGTCGTGGTAAACATAATCTATTTAACAATACTTGTTTTTTCTGTTCTTTTGCACTCTTGTAGCCATTCAGATGGAACCACACAGCCAGAAATTGGAACTCTGGATAGCGATGAACCCATCAAGAATGATGAAAATGACCACTCTCCCTTTTCAGATTATTCTGAGCAGATAAACCAAGTTGTCAGATCGGTATTGCAAGATAGTAAAGGGAATTTTTGGTTTGGAACTCAAGGAGGAGCTTTTAAACTTGTGCGAGATTCTCTAAAACATATAGATGGTATCAAAAGTCAGTCGGGAAAAGGCGTTACGATTAAAGATATCGCAGAAGATAAAGATGGGAAATTATGGCTTGCGCATACCGATGGGATCAGCAGTATTGATGAAGAAAAAGTGACAAACTATTACGAGTCAGATGGTCTCATAAGTTATGATGCCTGGTGTATAGAGGCGGATTCGAAGGGAAATATATGGGTGGGGACTATTGACGGAGTCAGTGTTTTTGATGGTAAGGAATTCATTGATTTCGAATTGCCTGAAGGAAAGCTTGACACCACAAGAGGGGTGTCAAGCACTAAAATAGTTCATTCGATCCTGGAGGATAGTAAAGGAACAATGTGGTTTTCCACAAATGCTGGCCTCTTCTCTTTTACCAACAACCCACTCAAAAATGTATCTGAGTCTCTTGGGATTTCAACCCCCTTCATCAACGAAATAATGGAAGACAGCAAAGGGACGTATTGGATTTCGACAAAAGAGTCTTTATATCATCTTAAAGGGGATACACTCGAAAACGTTACAGCGGAAAAGTTAAATTTGGGAAAGGGAATCGGTAGTATAGCGGAAGACAAAAAAGGGAATATATGGTTTGTTTTTAACCAACACGACCTGTATACCTATGACGGGAAAAAACTGACAGAATACCAGAAACAAGCTGGAAATAAGGGACCTGTGATATATGACATGTACAAAGATCAAAAAGACCGGCTGTGGCTTTTCGGCTTCGGAGGCGCTTTTCGATTGGAAGAGGGGAAATTTGTTAATGTCACTAAGGATGGTCCGTGGTAGTAGTTTTCACTAGATCTAATTTAGGTGGGCGACTCTACAAAATTGAAACTCTAAGGTAGGAAATAGTAATCATGAATACCATTTTAATTTTTATGCTATCCGTTTTAGGATGGGCAACCTCAGCAAGCGCTATTAACATAGATTCTATCTCACCGGAGATACGTTCATTGTGTAAAGAAATAGGGTCTAAGCATAGTATTATTGGGCTTGGTGAATCCACACATGGAACAAAAGAGTTCACCCTGGTCCGATCTGAAATCGTAAAAGAGCTGGTTTTAAATTACGATTTCAGAGTATTTATTCTTGAAGCTGAATACATCCCCTGTTCAAAAATTAATACCTATGTAAAAACTGGTAAAGGAGACCCGGTAGAACTGCTACAGGATGTTTTGCTTTGGCCGTGGATCCATAAAGACTTTCTGGAATTGATTAATTGGCTCAGAAACTATAATAAAGAAAACCCATTAGATCAAGTTTCCTTTTTAGGTATGGACTCTCAACTCAGTAAACTATATGCGACTAAAGACTCTATTCGCAATTACTATCCCGTAAAAGGAACACCATTATTGAAAATTGCTGAAAGCGAAGACAAGCCAAAACGAAAAATAAAACAGCTAAGATCCCTTTCCGAACAGACCCGAAATCAATCTAATGAAATAGATCTGAGATTACATTATTATATCTCCTGCCGCATCAACCGACTGGCCAATTCTTCTTATCGGGACCTGAGTGCCAGAGATGAAAATATGGCCTTTTTTATCGACTTAATTCATGAAAAATATGATGAGAAACTTATTATTTGGTCTCACAACGGGCATATTGCTAAGAAAAAATCCTCTTTATTTGGTAGAGAACCTGCTGGCTCTCACCTTTCTCAAAAATTTAAAGACGAGTATGCCTCTATCGCTCTGGATGCTAAATCGGGGAGTTTTAATGCAATTTCTTATGACAGTGTTGACCGAAATGAGCTAAAAGTTTTTCGGCTCAAGCCTATTGAAAATACACTGTCCATGGGAATCGACCATACTGATAAGAATGCAGTAGTTATAGATTGCTCTACACTGAAGCGCAAAACATACATCAATGCCATCGGTGCTATTTATATTGCAAACCCTCAAAAGGGTGATGCGTTTGCGAGAAAAATCAAAAAAGACAAGCAATTCAACTATATCATAAGTTTGCCTCGGTCCTCTCCCACAGAATTATTGGCCAGGTAAAGACCCAACTCAACTTATAATGGAAAACATTTTTTTGAGCAACTCAATTAAGGATGGATTATAAGCTATTATGGAAAAACCCGAATTTGGAAATTTGATCTGTTATACAACATTCATGGCAATCTCCAAATGGTGTAAAAGAAGATATGAAGCATAAAATATTTGAAACGGGCAGACTCATTATTCGGCCCACTTCATTAGAAGATGCTGGCTTTTTACTCGAACTTTTAAACACAAAAAAGTGGATTGAATATATCGGTGACAGAAAAGTGAAAACGGCAGAAGCCGCAGAAGAGTATATAAAAAATAAGATGTTGCCTCAACTTAAAAGACTTGGTTATTCCAATTACACGATTATTGAAAAAGAAAGCCACAATAAAATTGGAACAGTCGGATTGTACGATCGGGAAGGATTAGGAGAAATTGATATTGGGTTTGCTCTTCTCCCTACCTACGAGAAAAAAGGATTTGCTTTTGAAGCATCTAAACGAATTAAAGAAGCAGCATTTAATGAATTTGGAATCAAGGCTCTTTTTGCCGTTACCAGTGAAAATAATTTATCGTCACAAAATTTATTGCAAAAGCTTGGACTTAGAGTAATCGGAACAAAAAGACTTGCTGAAAGTAATGAGGAACTGATTTTATATGGAATTGAAAAAGAACAATTGGATAAAACATAATAGAAGCGCATTAGTGATGACATTAGAAAAGGAGATCCAGGTATTGGATAAGGTCTTGGGTCGGGGACAACGAATAGCTTTTTAATCCGCCGTACACCTGCGCTTAAATCCTTTACATTATTGAACACCAAAACGAATAGAGTACCATGAAGAAACTATTTTTGATTTTATTGATCGGAATAACAACCATAGGGGTTTCAAATGCACAGCACATAGATTCGGAGGGCGTGCTTGGTGGTTATAAATTCACACAAGATGGAGAAAAAATGAGGCTCCGCGACTTAGCAGAAACCATGAAGTCCAATGAATCAGCGTATCGGCTGATACAACATGCACGATCTAGAAATAGAGTTGCTAATGTTTTTGGATTTGTAGGTGGCGGCTTGATAGGCTGGCCTGTAGGAGCCTATTTGGGCGGTGGAGAACCGAATTGGACTCTAGCAGGCGTTGGACTTGCAGTGGTCTTTGTTTCTATCTCAATGTCATCAACTGCCAGTAAGAAAGCAAAACGAGCCGTCGATATATATAACGAATCCCTGGATGAAACCTCATTTCACCACGGGAAACCCCATTTTAATTTTATTGCCGGCGGAAACCGAGTCGGGTTTCTAATGACTTTTTAAAGTCTATTGTATAGGCTACAATTTTAAAATCGACGCAGTTGAGACTATTCTAGCGAGTTAAATCCCACCCTAATCTCTTTAAATCCTATTATAGATCCTATCGCAGACCTATTAGTAAGGTTTTCATTCCCTCTGCACTCACTTCCAAGTGACCTCATATCCCCGCGTAAGGGGTGGTAGGGGCCGAGAGCGAAGCGAGCGGGTCCCGAGGATCGCCAACGGCGGTCTCGAGGACGGAACCCCCGAACGACCCGGTCCCGTTTCGGAAACGAAACGGGATACGCCCTAAAACCAAAAAAAACTATTCTTATAAAAAGAAGTCGCTAATCCTTTTTACGCTTCTTGCGCTTCGTTTTAAAGAAATTCTTCAGCTCTTTATCGTTCATCCAATCCATGTCTTTAAACATGCGCATGAAGAATTTTTTGAAGTCCTGATAGTCACGTCCTCTTTTATCGGTATAGACTTTAGTAAATGCACGGGCATAGTCCATTGTGAAGTGCTTGACCGATTGTGAAAATTTTTCATTTTGAAAAATATTGATGTAACTCACAAAGATGGGAAAGGTATCCATAAACTCTCTAAAGTCCTCAGGGTCAAGCTGGTCGACTACTGATCGGAAGTATTTCAAAATGACTAGACGAAGGCATTCATTAATCGTAGATAGGCCTTCGTGGGCATAAAAGAATTCGCGAACAGTTTTCTGCGTTTCCTCATTATCATATCCATTGGAATGGATGATATCTGTCATATTATAATACATACTCAGATCATCATCAATAGATTTATCCAAAATATTGGACACTCTATGATCACAGTCAGCTGTTACGGGAAGGCGACTATCGAGCAGCTCTCGAAGGAACTCAAAATAGTTTTTGTTGAAGCCTTCCACGTCTTTGCGTTCAATATTCACCCGCTTTTTCAATATACCCTGAGCATCGTCAGAAAGGTCTAAATAGTTAATGAAAAGGCCAAATAGGTAGATGTATTCCAAACTTCCCGGCAGATCATCCTTACGTACAAACTCTACAATGTAGGGTTCCAGGGAAGTGTTATCGCAATCCCTCAGAATGCGCTCGACGATAAATTTCTTAAGCTGCGGATAATAGAGCTTAAGTTCGGTCGCATCATTCGGAAATTCGGCCGTGTAGAAGTTTAAATCAGAAAATTGACGTCGATAATTATGGTAAAGTGCTTTTCGAGCATCCACCTCGCGATATTCGCGTTGGCGCTGTTGCCCGAGAAAGTTATTGACGCGCTTAAGTTTAATGGACTGTACAATGTTAGTGACCCAAATATCTGAGCTCAAGGCAAAGCCAAGCTGAACCCCTTGTCCAATCCGGTTTTTAATAATATCGAAATTGGCCGATTGGCAGATATACATCAAAACCGCCTTGAAATGGGGCTGAGGTTCTATGAACTTATAATTATCATTGACGACAGCTCGCAAAATAGTAAATCCCAGTATACGCGGTGTGTACAGGGCTTCGAGAGACTCATCCAACAAGCGTTTTTCCAGGTCAATCACCTGCATGGGATGCTGATTAGCCACCTCTTGGTAAAGGGCTTGGATTTGCGGTTCGAACTTGAGCGCTAACTCGCGGTACGAGCTTTCTTCTTCATCATCGAGATATTGAGCGAGTTCTTCAGATTGTTGAACCAATTCTATAATGGCATCAAGTTCCTCAATATACTTGGCGTCTAATGCTTCCATAATTATTTTTTGAATTAATACGAATCAACCTGATAGGATTTTGAGGCCCTATCAGGTTGATATAAAAAAATATTTTACGAGTCCAGGACTCTTGGAGTTTTGTTACTCTTCTTCCTGAACGTCTACTTTGGGAGCTGTTCCAAACAAGCGTGCTCGCAAGTCTTCTTTTTCTTTGGCACTTTGTTCTTGTCGCTCCGCAATTTTACCTTCTTTTTTCTCAATAAAGTCAGCATACATTTGTTCGGCCTTTTCTTCCGTAAGCGCTCCTTTAGCAACACCTTTCAATAGGTGATTGTGATAAAGAACCCCTTTGTATTTAAGAATCGCCCGAACGGTATCTGAGGGTTGGGCACCTTTTTGAATCCATTCCAATGCTCGATCGCGATCTAAATCGATTTTGGCCGGCTTGGTCATGGGGTTGTAGGTACCGATCTTCTCAATGAATTTACCATCACGAGATCGACGCTGATCGGCAATCACGATATGATAAAATGGCTGCTTTCTGCGTCCTTTTCTGGAAAGTCTCATTCTTACTGACATGCGAATATTTTTTTTGTTATAGAATACCCCTCTACTCAGACTCTGCTGACGTCAGAGGTTTTCGCGACGGCAAAGTTACACAAAAATTTGGAACTTAAATGCAGTTGAAGGAAAAACCCGCTGTCAAGTAGCTTTGCTACCAATGGACTTCATTCGATGAATAGTATCTGTAGGTGACTCGGAAGAAAAAATAGCACTGCCGGCTACCAATACATTGGCGCCAGCCTGAAGAATTTTTTCTGCATTATGTAGTCCCACCCCACCATCGACTTCAATATCGACCGATAGGTTCCGAACCGTAATTTCAGTCCTCAACCTATCAATTTTATCCAGTGTTCTGTAAATGAACTTTTGACCTCCGAATCCAGGGTTTACTGACATAACGAGTACTAAATCTATATCCTCAAGGACATCAAATAAAGACTCAACGGGCGTGTGTGGGTTGATCGCAACACCGGCACGAGCTCCCCCTTCCTTAATCTGCTGCAAGGTCCGATGCAAATGTGTAGACGCCTCAGCGTGAACGGTGAGAATATCCGCACCGGCGTCAATGAAAGCATCCACGTACTTTTCGGGTTCTACGATCATCAAATGAGTGTCCAGCGGCAGAGTGCAGACCGAATTGACAGCGCGAACGATATCCAATCCGTACGATATATTGGGTACAAATCGACCATCCATTATATCCAGATGAAGCCATTCGGCCTCGGAGGCGTTTATCATTTCCAGCTCTTTTCTTAAAGAAAGAAAATCAGCTGCTAATAGTGAAGGAGAGATAATGTGGTTGGGCATTAGGTATTTTTTATGCGTAAGTTACATGTTTTTCATCCAGTTTCCCTTTCCCCGTCAAATTCAAATACACGGCTGCAGTTACGAATACATCTCGTTCACAATACCGGGCAATTCGATCTAAATCCTTATCATCATAATAGACGGTGCCTACCTGAGAACCATCAATATCTTCCTTTGGAGAAGGAATGTCAAATAAGGCTGCTAAGAGGTCCAAAGAAGTATAGTGTTTATAGTCTCCAAATTTCCATAATTCCATCGTATCCAGGATGTGATTCAGTTCCCAGGGTTTTTTACCTTGCAACTGAAAGGCAGGAGGCAGTTCCAGCTGATGAATCAGCATGCGTCGGCAAATGTAGGGAATGTCAAATTCTTTTACATTATGACCGCAAACCGCGGCAAAGGTTCGATCCTCAAATGAGGATTTGATGAGATCGGCAAAGCGGGAAAGTACATCGAGCTCATCGGATCCAGAGAAGCTTTTGATTCGCATCCCCCACTCTCCATCCGAGTTCGGCACCATAAAACCCACAGAAATGCAAATGATCTTTCCAAACTCTGCCAGAATAGCAGCCCTGTTCTGATAGACAGAAGGCCAGTCGATCTCTTCTTTGGGTAAGTCTTTTTGATCTTTTGGAATAAAACGAGTGGCCTTTTTTTGCCACAAGGTTTGCATGCGGGGAGATAAGTCTTCAAATGCCTTCTGCCCGGATACGGTTTCGATATCGAGAAATAATATGCGACGTAATTCCACGAGTTGTTTTGTGCAAAATTAAAGAAAAACTTTACGAATATCAGGCGGAATAGTTCCTTTATATAAAAAGAAGAGCTAAATCCTATGATGTGGGTAATTTTTTAAATCTTTACCTTTGAAAGCCAAATTAGCACCATTATGCCAAGGAAACCGAAAAAAGATCATTTAACTGCTATCGCCATCATTGCGATTATGCTTTTGCTGCTTGTCAATGCCTATATGATGTATAACAAATACAATCAGGATAAAATCATCCAGCAGCAGCAAGCCGAATTGGAAGAGGTGACTCAACTTAAAAATGACCTGGATGAAGAGTATTTTGAAGCCTTGTCTGAGTTAGATGATCTCAAGTCGGACAATGAAGAACTCAATACAACCATCGAGGAACAAAAGAAAAAGATCCGGGACCAGAAAGAAAATATTGATAGACTCATCATAGACCGCAGCCAACTTCAAGAAGCGAAAGATGAGCTTGAAAATTTGAAAGAAAATATAGATGGTTATTTAGCTGAAATGGAACAGCTGTATCGTGAAAAAGCGGAACTCAATGAGCTCAATCAAGATTTATCTGCCAGAAATGAAAGCCTCGAGGATCGCGTGAGTCGCGAGCGTAAAGAGAAAATGCGGCTCCAGGAACAAAAAGACACCTTACTATCTTCTACCATCCAACTTCAAAAAAAACAACAACGACTGGCTGATAAGGTCGACCTGGCCTCTGTCATTCGCGTGGAAAACATTGAAGCAGAAGGATTTAAAGTTTCTCGTAGTGGGAAATACAGAAGTCGAAGAAAAGCCGACAATATTGATATTCTTCAGATTTGCTTTGAAACGACATTCAATCGGGTGGCCCCGAAAGGAACCGAAACCTTCTTTATCCGAATCATCAATCCGGTCGGAGAAACCATGGCCGTGGATGCTTTAGGCTCGGGTATTTTCAAGATGGAAGATGGGAATGAAGTCCGCTATACCCAGAGTATAGAGATCGACTATCAGGGTGAACCCAATAGATTCTGTATGGAATGGAAACCCAATGCGGCTTTCAAAAGCGGTCTGTATGAAATAGAGCTATACAATAAAGGTCATAGAACGGGTAAAACAACTATGGAGTTGAAGTAAGTTTGGCATCTAATGCCTTTCTATCCATTACTGATCTACAACATAGAGTTTGGAATTGTCTACTCATTTTTATTTCTAATCTGAAGAGACTTCAATTCTTGAACTTTTCACCACTTCTTTTATTACCTATCGTATATGATTGGATGGAAATTTCAACAGTTTTCGGGTGAATCGGATCAGGGAAATCCCTTTGATCGGTTGTTACAGATCTTTCAGGAATTAATGATGTACACTGCAGGTGATGCAGCAGAGGCCATTCAGTGGCTCACCATTTTAGATCAGAAACACGATCTGACCGATGACGATTATGGCATCGGGGATTTTATCGATGACTTAAAGAAAAAAGGATATTTAGTCGATGATAAAAACAATCCGGGGTCCGGCCCCGGCACGCCGACCGAAAAGCTCGAGATTGCTCTTCGCAGAAAAGCCTTGGATGATATTTTTGATGATTTGAAAAAAACGTCAAAAGGAGATCATAATACAAATGTGACCGGACGTAGTTTTGAACAGGATGATGGCTTGAGACCCTATGAATTCGGTGATAAAACTGAAGATATTGCCCTGTCAGAATCCCTGCGAAATGCTCAGATATCTTACGGGGTTGACCAATTTCAACTGGGGCAAAATGATTTAGAAGTCCGTCAGACGCGCCATCAATCACAAATGAGCACCGTGCTTATGATTGATATTTCACACTCTATGATTCTGTATGGTGAAGATCGTATCACTCCGGCAAAAAGAGTTGCCATGGCTTTAGCCGAGCTGATAAATACGCGATATCCCAAAGATACACTGGACATCATCGTATTTGGCAATGATGCCTGGAAGATCGAGATTAAAGATCTTCCTTACCTTGAAGTGGGTCCGTATCATACCAATACGGTAGCCGGTCTCAACTTAGCCATGGGTATCCTAAAAAAGCGAAGAAACCCCAATAAACAAATAATGATGATCACGGATGGGAAGCCCTCTTGCCTTAAAATCGGCAAAAAATACTATAAAAATAGCTTTGGGCTTGATCAAAAAATCGTGAAACGTACTCTAAGCCTAGCTTATAAATGTAGGAAATCAAATATTCCGATAACCACCTTCATGATTGCCCGAGATCCCTATTTGATGCAATTTATTGACCAATTTACGAAAGCTAATTATGGAAAAGCATTCTACAGTTCGCCCGAAGGGGTTGGCAAGTTCGTTTTCATGGATTACAAAAAGAATAAAGGACGCAAAACAAAATAACATATGAATTTACCTTCCACCCTTGGTGAATTAAAATCAAGTCAGAATTATCAGCCCCGCAGCATAAAAACAGAATTGCGGGAGAATTTAATACATAATATTCAAAATGGGGTTTCTTCCTTTCCCGAAATTCAAGGGTTTGATGACACTGTCATACCCGATTTAGAACGAGCCATTTTATCCGGCCACAACATGTTACTTTTGGGCTTGAGAGGACAAGCAAAAACCCGAATTGCGCGCTTGTTGGTCAACCTCTTAGATGAGTATATGCCTGTGCTGGAAGATAGTGAACTCATGGATGACCCGATGCAACCGATGAGTTCGCAGGGGCATCGAATAGTCGAAGAACAAGGCGATGAAGCGAAAATAGAATGGATACACCGATCGGAGCGTTTTGTAGAAAAACTAGCGACCCCGGATGTAAGCATTGCCGATTTAATTGGGGATGTTGACCCCATCAAAGCAGCCAATCTTAAACTCCCTTATTCCGATGAGCGGGTGATTCATTTCGGTCTTGTCCCGAGAGCTCACAGGTCTATTTTTGTTTTGAATGAACTTCCCGATTTGCAGGCCCGCATTCAGGTCGCTTTATTCAACATCCTTCAGGAAGGCGATATCCAAATTCGAGGTTTCAAATTGCGAATGCCCCTCGATATTCAATTCATCTTCACTGCCAACCCGGAAGATTATACGAATCGAGGATCCATCGTAACTCCTCTTAAGGATCGAATAGAGAGTCAAATTTTGACTCACTACCCGAAAACATTGGATGTTGCAAAAGCGATTACCAGACAAGAATCTCGGATATCAGATGACCGCAAAAAACGCATTCAAGTTCCTGAACTATTAGAGGATTTTATTGAGTTAATGGCGTTTAAAGCCAGAGAGAGTGAATACGTGGATGAAAATAGCGGCGTTTCTGCAAGAATGTCTATCTCTGCCATGGAAAATCTAATTTCAACAGCTGAACGCCGAATGTTAAAAAATAGCGAGACTAAGACCATAGCGAGAATCACCGACTTCTGGGGAGTCATCCCGTCTATAACCGGCAAATTAGAACTTGTCTATGAGGGCGAGCAAAATGGACCTTACGAAGTAGCTTTATCGATTATCGAGGCCGCAATCCAGGAGCTCTTTCTCATGCATTTTAAAAATCCGGATCAAACATCCGAAAAGGAAGAATCGCCTTATGCTGATATTAAAGCCTTTTTCGAAAATGGAGGTAAGGTGAATCTAATTAATGATTCCGAAAACAAGACCTATAAAAAGGAATTGGAAAAAGTGAATGGCCTTTCGGCATTAGTAAAAGTAGCTAACTTCTCGAAAGAAGAAATGCTCACAGCTATGGAACTGGTGCTTCATGGGCTGAGTACATTTAATGTAATCGAACGGGAAATTATCGATGACGAGATCCAGTTTTCAGATCCCCTGTCCGGCATTTTTGGCGATGATTAAAAAAGTCCCAGTAAATATTTTTCCTCCACAACCACCATCCAGATTCATTGAGTTCGGATAGATAGTCCGTTTTTACTCCCTGGAAATAATTTCTTACCTTTAAAATTGGTTTCTTATACACAACCATAAGTATAAGACTGGAAATTATTGGTTTAATAGAGCTTTAGAAATTATGGATTGACAATGAGTGATAATACTGATTTTAAAATTTTTATTGTTGAAGATGATCCTTGGTATGGGAACCTGCTGGTACACCATCTGTCTCTGAACCCCGATTACGATGTCACTTTATTCACAACCGGAAAGGAAGTGCTTAAAGCCTTGTCAGAAGGACCGGATTTACTATGTATGGATTATGGATTACCGGATATTGAGGGCGAAAAACTCGTCAAGCATATTCTCAAGGTGGATTCAGAGATACCTATTATTGTGATTAGTGGTCAGGAAGACATTTCTGTGGCTGTTAGTCTATTAAAATCAGGAGCTAAGGATTATATCGTTAAAGATGATCATGCAAAAGATATTCTCTGGAAGTCTATTATTAATATCCGCGAAAATTTATCCTTAAAAAAGGAAGTGGAAAAGCTCCAGGACGAACTAAAAGTCAAATATGACTTCGAGGAAAACATTATTGGTCAAAGCCCGGCCATAAAAAAAACCTTCAAGCTCGTTCAGAAGGCCATTAAAACAAATATTAATGTTTCACTTGCTGGAGAAACCGGAACAGGGAAAGAAGTCTATGCGAAAGCCATTCACTTTAGCAGCAAACGAAGGAAAAAGCCTTTCGTAGCCGTTAATATGGGAGCTATATCTAAAGATTTAGCCGAAAGTGAACTGTTTGGCCATGAAAAAGGAGCTTTTACAGGTGCTTCAGGGACCAAAAAAGGTAAATTTGAAGAAGCGGATGGCGGGACTTTGTTTTTAGATGAAATCGCTGAAATGGATCTCGGCCTTCAAACCAAACTTCTTAGAGTGCTCCAGGAGCGAGAAGTAGTACGCGTGGGAGGAAACACACCCATTCCTATAGATATTCGACTGATTAGTGCTACCCACAAAAATCTGACGGAGGAAGTAAAAGAAGGCCATTTCCGGGAAGACTTGTATTTCCGCATCATCGGTCTCCCGATTGAATTGCCCCCACTGCGGGATCGCGATAATGACGTCCTCATTTTGGCAAAACACTTCATTGAAGAATTTGCCAAGGAAAATCTGGAACCCCCACCTACATTATCCTCAGAAGCCAAGAAAAAACTTAAAGAATATCCTTTCCCGGGTAATGTAAGAGAGCTAAAGGCCACGGTTGAATTAGCCTGTGTAATGTCTGAAAATCAAATGATCAAAGAAGAAGACCTTACCTTTTCTCAGATTTCAAGTAAACCTTTCTTCGGCATGAGCGATAAAACATTAAAAGAATATAACAACGAGATCATTTCTTACTTCCTGGATAAAAATGATGGGAATGTGCTCCAGACAGCCCGAAAACTGGATATTGGAAAATCAACCATATACAATTTGATCAATGACGGTGAGATTTCGACTAAAAAATAAATTCGAATTTTTGTCGTCCGTTTACTCTCACCTGCTAAGATTAACTTTCCATTTCTTATTCATTTGAAAATCTCCTCTTTTTGAGTTAGATTTGGTTATCAAATGAGTAAGAAAAGTTAACTGCTATGTCAGGTACGCCCCTATTTGACCTCGAGCCTTTACGCCAGTTGTCGGGTGGTGATGAATCTTTCGTCAAACATATGCTGGGAGTCTTTGATAAACTCGTTCAGGAAACCATTGAGAATTTTCAGTCTGCGCTGGAAGAAAAAGACTGGGAGAAAGCCTCCAAAGCTGCCCATAAAATAAAACCCAGTTTAGACCAATTGCGCATTGATTCACTTCGGAATACGGTAAGAGAAATCGAGGCATTTCCAAAAAAGGATGTCGCGGATTACGACATTTCAGCAAAAATAAATGAAATGATTCATACCCTTAATAAAGTTACAAGCCAGCTGAAAAGTTAAAAAAATCCTCAGGTATACTACAGAGAACTCCTGCATCATTATATATAAGTTAATCTCATCAAAACCGACGAGAAACGCTATCTTTGTCCCGGTTTAACTCCGCAACTATGAGCATATTGATCTTTCTTATCGTATACTATCTCCTTCTCTGTTTTTCATTAAGTCGACTTTTTCCCATACTCGGGATGGAGGCGAAGACGGCTTGGATTCCTGGCAAAAATTTTGGTGCCTGGTCTGAGGCCGTGGGTCGTTCTCCGAATTATGCCTGGTGGCTTCTCTTTCCCATTGTGAATCTATTCATTTACGCCAACCTGGCTATCGAAATGGTGCGCTCCTTTGGTCAATTTAAGTTTATACATTCCGTATTGGCTGTCATTGGAGCCCCGTTCTACTTCCTATGGATCGCAAAAAACAGATCAAATGCATTTAAAGGCCCATCCTACAAACTGGAAAAAGAATATCAAAACAAACTCAAAGAGGCTCTAGAGTCAGATAAAAAATACGAGTATCAAAAATTAGTCGCTCAGAATCCCTATAAAAAAAGCAGTGGCCGCGAATGGGCGGAATCACTCATTTTTGCCGTATTTGCTGCTGCCTTTATCCGCATGTTTCTGATCGAAGCATACACCATCCCAACCTCTTCCATGGAAGATTCACTCATGGTTGGGGATTACCTATTTGTGAGCAAAGTTCATTATGGCATGCGCACGCCGATGACCGTCTTACAGGTGCCTTTGCTGCACAACCGAATTCCTTTTTTTAATACAGAATCTTATCTCTCTTCTCCCTCCCTACCCTACTATAGGCTACCCGCTATCAATAAGGTGAAACGAAATGACCCCGTAGTCTTTAATTGGCCTGTGGGAGACTCCGTTTTCATTCTTCCAAGCCGAACATTTGATGTTGGCCAGGCTCGACGCTCTGGAAATTACCAGAATTACCTCAAACGCTACTCCCTGGTCACTCGCCCCATAGATAAAACAGATTTTTATATCAAACGATGCATTGCAGTTGGGGGAGACACTCTGGAAATTAAAAATCGTCAGGTATTTATTAATGGGAAAGAGGCGCAAAACCCCGAAGAACTGGCCTACACTTATATCGTTCGGCTAAACGGCGAATTTGTCAATACCCGCAATTTCTCTGATTGGAAAATTTCAAAAGAGGACATCCAGCATATGGACCAAAAAGTAATGCAGATTGTCCTCACTCAGGCCCAAAAAGAACGCTTGGAAAGCCTGATGCCCAAGGCAGAATTTACCCCGCTGGATATGAGTCAATACCCATTCAATGACAACCACTTTTTCCCTCATTCCCCAGCGATCTCTGGCGAATGGGATTATGATAATTTTGGCCCTATTTATATCCCCCAGAAAGGCGCTACCATTGAATTGAACACAAAAAACCTCCCCTTTTATCAGCGTATTATTCAGGTTTATGAAGACCATGACCTCAGAGTAGATGGCGAAGAAATCTACATCGATGATCAACTGGTCGATAGTTACACCTTTCAATGGAATTACTACTGGATGATGGGTGACAACAGACACAATTCTGAAGATTCCCGCATATGGGGGTTCGTGCCTGAAACCCACATCGTCGGTCAGCCCCTATTTATCTTCTTCTCAACTGTCGAAGGCTCCATGGGCAATGGCATTCGCTGGGACCGTGTATTCAAATCAGCCAATGTTAAGCCAGAGGAATAATACCTAATCTATTTTTTGTGGGGCCGGCTGGCCCCGCCTTATACCGGCGGGTCCATCGGGCTATCCGTTCCTACGCCGCTTGGCGGAACGGGCAGGAGTAAAGAATCCTCCCAGCTGTGATTCCTCACCTTGTTTTACCTTTATTCCTCATTAAAAACCGACAAAAAATATCCGCGGGGCCTGCGGTGGCTTCCGTTCGGTCGCTTCGTCCTCGATATCGCCTGCGGCGATGATCGGGACCTCCTCGGCCCACTCCTGCAGCCGTCCGCCGGGCGCGCCATACCACTTCTATCCCTGCCGGAAAATTTGCTGATATTCGACCCCGATATTGGCAACCTTCCATATTAGCTGCCATTTTAACACAGTAATTCAAGCTTATCGATTCCTTATTTTTTGAAAAAATGAAGGTTATCTCAACTATTACCCAAGTACATCTCGTTATAGAATAAATACAAATGGAAAATGACCCTTAGGGACCAAATGAACGAAGAGGTAACACTCAAAAACCACCCGCCAAAGCGAATTATCTCTCTTGTACCTTCTCAAACGGAGCTTCTGGCCGACTTGGGCTTGGAAGATGAGGTGGTGGGTATTACAAAGTTTTGCGTACATCCGAAAGCCTGGTTCAGAAACAAACCACGCGTAGGAGGAACCAAAAAAGTGAAAATGAATGTCGTTCATGACCTACAGCCTGATCTTATCATTGGAAATAAAGAGGAAAACACCCGAGAGGATATTGAATACCTGAAAAAACACTACCCCGTTTGGATGTCAGATATCCTAAATTTTTCCGACTCGATAGAAATGATTAAGCAGTTGGGATTCATCACTCAAAAGGAGCCACAAGCAAAGAAATGGACTCAAAGCATAAATGACGCCCGCATCCAATTGCCCGACCTTCCACACCCCCCCTCTGTGGCTTACTTTATTTGGCGAAAACCGTGGATGGTTGTGGGCAAGCAGACTTACATTCACAACTTTATGGAAACTTGCGGATTCAAAAACGCTTTCGCTGACTTTAGCCGTTACCCAGAGGTAGAATTGGAGAATCTAGGAAGGAGAAATATTGACTTGGTTTTCTTGTCCTCTGAACCCTTTCCGTTTAAAGATAAACACATCTCGGAACTCAATAATTATCTACCCAATGCGAAAATTCAGTTAATCAATGGCGAGATGTTTTCCTGGTATGGATCCCGTATGAAAATGGGCTTTGATTATGTTTCGAAACTGATAAAAAAAATATAAATGAAACATTCAGATAATTTCAGCTGCTTTATCCCTATTTACAATAAAGACCTTATTTTTGCTCGATACATCAACATTATGAAGTATTCAGTTTTAATAGTTCTCTTTTTCTCATTTTCCATGGCAATCGGACAATCCCAGGGGGATTTATCTCCGGCGGAGTCTTCACTAATCATCCAGCTGAAAAGTCAAAAAGCCTGGGATGATTTGCTGGCCAATACTCAGCTTCAAAAAGCCGGAGTCACCTGGAAGCCGATTGGCAAGAGCTTGTCCCTATACGAGTTATTTACTCATAAAGACACTGTCGAGGAGTGGAAACGCCGCCTTTCGAATGCCCCAGGAGTATTGCACGTCGAGCGCGTGGGGGAAGTCCAATTGAGAAATACAGAGCCCAATGATGAGCTGTATTCAGAGCAATGGGCCTTGCCATTGATGGGAGCCCCTTTAGCCTGGAATGAGTTAGATGGTGCGCGCACCGCCATGGGAGATGAAATTGTGGTTGCTGTCCTCGACAATGGTTTTTTAGTTGACCATCCCGATTTGGAAAATCAAGTTTGGACCAACCCGCATGAGATTCCGAACAACGGTATAGACGATGACAATAATGGTTTTGTAGATGATGTTCATGGCTGGGAGTTTTTAAACGATGGGCCAGACCATAATGCTGGATCACATGGAACACCTGTTGCGGGTATTATCGGCGCCTCAACAAACAACACGGAAGGAATTGCTGGCATGGCATACAATACTAAACTCATGCCCTTGACGGCCGCCGCGAATAGTATACCCACTCCAGAAATATATAAAGCACTTAATTACGCACTTGATCAACGCCAAAAATATAATAGTTCGCAAGGACAAGAGGGGAGCTTCGTAGTTGCCATAAACCTATCCCTGGGTATAGATTTTGTTTTTCCGGAAAACTACCCCATCTGGTGCAACCTACTCGATAGCTTGGGGAAAGCGGGGGTCATTCCCGTTGTAAGTACTACAAATTCACCATCACTTATTGATTCTGTAGGAGATGTGCCGGCGCTATGCGGAACAGACCTGCAGATTACAGTCACCAAGACCACGCGGCAGGATGAAAAGGATATTTTTGAGGGTGGTTATAGCTCAAACTTTGTTCATTTAGCTGCACCCGGGCAATTAATACAATCTACATCATCAAGCGGCACATATGGCTTGTTTGGGGGGACATCTGCATCAGCTCCATTTGTGAGCGGGGCCGTTGCCCTCTTGTATAGTTCGCCATGCGTTGAATTTGCAGAGCGAGCACTTAGTCGACCCTACGAAACGGCATTGCAGGTAAAGGCGCTTATACTCAACACCACAAAGCCTTTACCTAGTTTGGAGCCCATCACGATTACCGGAGGAAGGTTAGATATTTTTGAGGCCATGAAACAAGCAAATGTAAGTTTATGTCAAAGAGACAGTAATTCTATACTTCAATTCGGACCTTCAATAAGAATCAATAAAGTATATCCAAATCCAAACATGGGGTCTGTACAGGTAAGGTTTACCCCTATTACCCTTGATCCTGTCGAGGTCCGCTTATATGATATGGTAGGGCGCCTGGCATGGGAGGATCAACTATCCATTCAGGTGTTTGAAGCAGAAGACCTTGAGTTTAATCTGCCCCGTAGCTTAGCAAGCGGAACTTATATCCTGGAACTGAGCCAGGAAGGATCAAGAGACCGAACCAAAATCATTTACATTCCGTAGCAAGGCGAAAAAGAAGGGAGTTTTTATCAAAAGAATTGGTGTATCAAAGAAAATGTGATATCTTTGCCCTCGCAAAAGTTTAGAGAGGTGAAAACCCACTCGATTTTGGCTTCGTAGCTCAACTGGATAGAGCACCTGACTACGGATCAGGAGGTTGCAGGTTCGAATCCTGCCGAGGTCACTAAAGGGCAAAACTCGATACTTTTAATTATTTGCAAAGAGTACAGCAAAATTGGAAATTATGGCACGTGTATGTGATTTAACGGGAAAAAGACCGGTTAGCGGCAATAATGTTTCGTTTTCCAATGCGAAAACAAGACGTCGGTTCTTGCCTAACCTGAAAAAGAAAAGATTTTATATCCCGGAAACAGATCAGTGGGTTACCCTGAAAGTCTCCACCAAAGCATTAAAATCCATTAATAAATTGGGTATCTATGCTTACATGAAAAAATTGGAGAAAAAAGGAACTACACCCAAGATAAAATTGTAATAGTTTAAAGAAGTATTATGGCTAAGAAGAGTAAAGGAAATCGAATTCAGGTAATTCTGGAATGCACCGAAATGAAAGAAAGCGGTCTTCCGGGAACTTCGCGTTATGTAACGCAAAAAAATAGAAAAAATACTCCTGAACGTATCGAGTTGAAAAAATTCAACCCCATTCTAAAAAAATATACAGTTCATAAAGAAATCAAATAATCATGGCTAAGAAGGTATCGAAGAACGCAAGAGTAGCGCAACGAGCAGCGAACGCTGGTTCTGGAAAAGATCACGTTAAAGTTGTAGATAGTATCAAAAACCCTTTGACAGGGAAATACTCCTACAAAGAAGTGATCATTCATAAAGATAAAGTTAAGGAGTATTTCGCTAATAAATAATGGCCAACTCCATTTCCATAAGTTAAACAGGCTTTTCTCTGCAGAGAGAAGCCTGTTTTTTTATATTTCACTTTCTTAGAAATAAACTATGAGCTTTTTTTCGAAATTTTTCAATAAAGAAAAGAAAAAAGATCTCGATGAAGGTCTAGACAAAACCAAAAAATCTTTTTTCTCTAAAATATCTCGTGCAGTTGCAGGGAAAGCAACCGTGGATGAAGAGGTCCTCGACGAACTCGAAGAAATCCTGATCTCTTCTGATGTTGGTCTAGACACAACCATTCGTATCATTGACCGGATCGAAGCTCGTGTCGCACAGGATAAATACATGAATACGAACGAGCTCAATGCCATACTGAGAGATGAAATTGTTCAACTGCTGGCAGAAAATAATACCACGGGCATTGAAGACTTTAACTTACCCACAGATGCACCCAAACCGTATATAATTTTAGTTGTAGGCGTTAATGGCGTAGGTAAAACAACAACCATAGGAAAACTAGCTTATCAGTTCTCTCAGCAAGGTAAAAAAGTCATCATTGGCGCAGGTGATACCTTTCGCGCCGCAGCAGTTGACCAGCTCGAAATTTGGTCCGAACGAGTCGGATGTGAGTTTTTCAGCAAGGGAATGAACACAGACCCGTCCGCTGTAGCATACGAAACGGTTCAGGAAGCGGTACGAAAAGATTTGGATGTAGCTATTATTGATACCGCAGGGAGATTACACACCAAAACACATCTCATGCGTGAGCTATCTAAAATGAGAAAATCAGCTAATAAAAGCATGGAAGGAGCTCCTCATGAGGTTTTACTCGTTCTCGATGCGACTACGGGGCAAAATGCCATTGAGCAATGCAAAAAGTTTACCGAAGCTACAGAAGTAACTGCCCTAGCACTCACGAAATTAGATGGCACAGCAAAAGGCGGAGTGGCTATTGGAATTAGCGACCAATTTAAAATTCCCATTAAATACATTGGTGTCGGAGAAGAAATTGAAAAATTGCAGGTCTTCAATAAGAAAGCCTTCGTAGAACAACTCTTTGAACAAGAATCAATTAGTGATTCCTAATATGTTCAACTCCATTCCTTTCCAAAGAGAGCTGATTACAGCTATCCCTTTCAAAACAAACAATAGAATTTTTGCACCTTGGATTGGACTACTTACTAATCATCCAGCTTGAGAACCTGTAGAAAAGCTTTCTGAGGCACTTCTACTGACCCTACCTGACGCATCTTTTTCTTTCCTTCTTTTTGCTTCTCCAGGAGTTTACGCTTTCGAGAAATATCTCCTCCGTAACACTTTGCAGTGACGTCCTTACGC
Organism: uncultured Saprospiraceae bacterium; assembly: GCA_964626595.1. Taxonomy (GTDB): domain Bacteria; phylum Bacteroidota; class Bacteroidia; order Chitinophagales; family Saprospiraceae; genus JAWLFI01. Next base: position 11,045 of record CAZVFU010000001.1, on the reverse strand, counting down.
AATGCTGAAATCGTTTCCCGCGCAATTACCTTCGCTCCTACTGCAGCTTGAATAGCAATTTTGAATTGCTGACGAGGCAATAATTCCTTCAATTTTTTACAAATACGCCGCCCTAAATCTTCGGCTTTTGTACGGTGAACAAGTGCGCTCAGGGCATCGACTGACTCGCCGTTCAACAACATATCGAGCTTGACAAGATCCGACTTCCGGTAATTTAAGGGTTGATAATCAAAGGATGCATACCCCCTTGAGATCGACTTCAGACGATCATAAAAATCAAATACGATCTCTGCCAGAGGTAATTGAAATGAAAGCTCCACCCGCTCTTGAGTGAGATATACCTGTTTGGTTAATTCACCCCTTTTATCAATACATAGGGTCATGATAGGACCAATGTACTCTGGCTTTGTGATGATCTGTGCGTCAATATAGGGCTCTTTTACATATTCAAGTTGTGTCGGTTCCGGAAGATCCGCCGGCGTGTTTACTCGATGCTCTTCACCCCGGGTTGTCTTCGCGAAGTAACTCACATTGGGTACTGTAGTGATTACCTCCTGACCGAATTCCCGACTGAGTCGCTCCTGAATAATTTCTAAATGAAGCATACCCAAAAAACCACATCGAAATCCAAACCCTAAAGCAGTGGATGTCTCTGGCTCAAACACCAAAGAAGCATCATTTAGCTGCAACTTTTCCAAACTATCTCGCAAATCCTCAAAATCATCATTATCAATAGGAAACACACCCGCATATACCATGGGCTTTACCTCCTCGTACCCCTGAATAGCTTCCTTGCACGGCTCTTCGACGCCAGTGATGGTATCCCCCACCTTTATTTCTTTGGATTCTTTAATTCCTGTAATCACATAGCCGACATTTCCGGCAGATATCTGTTTGACTGGGACCTGGCCCATCTTTAATATACCCACCTCATTGGCCTCGTATTCATTCTCTGCATGAAAAAAGCGGATGAGTTGTCCCTTCTTCAGTGTACCGTTGAATACCCTAAAATAAGCCACCACACCCCGATAAGGGTTGAAAACAGAATCGAAAATAAGCGCTTGCAAGGGTTCTTTGGCATTTCCAGTGGGTGGAGGGATATTGTCGACAATAGATTTCATAATGTCTTCCACGCCTAAGCCCGTTTTTCCAGAGGCATGAATAATCTCATCCGCTGAACAACCCAATAAATCGACAATCTGGTCTGACACCTCTTCTATCAAGGCGCTTTCCATATCGACCTTATTCAAAATGGGAATAATTTCTAAATCATGCTCCAATGCTAAATATAGGTTACTAATCGTCTGAGCCTGTATACCCTGTGCTGCGTCAACCAGTAATAGCGCTCCCTCACAAGCTTTAATTGACCTCGAAACTTCATAGGAGAAATCAACATGACCCGGTGTGTCGATCAAATTGAAAGTATAAATTTCACCATCATCGTGCTTATAGTCCAGCTGTATGGCGTGACTTTTTATGGTAATCCCTCGCTCTCGCTCTAAATCCATATCATCGAGCGCTTGATTTTGCATTTGACGCTCTGTAATCGTCTTGGTAAACTCCAATAAGCGATCGGAAAGTGTGCTCTTTCCATGATCAATATGTGCGATCACACAAAAATTCCTAATATTCTCCATTTTCATAGCTACAAATATATTAAAAGTAATGATCAAACAGCAGAGGAGCCCTTGTGGTTCTGCGACTTTTACCCAGAAAGGACCTGAGGAGCAATTAACAGGCTGAATCGGGCTGAAAGCTAGCGGTATTTCCCTTTAACTTCTTGTATCGCAGGCGTAAATGCATCAACCAAACGCCTATGTAGGAAGCAATTACAATTTTTTCAAGGAGTGCATGTATCGTAAGCATTGCAGGGGCGCTCCACATCTCTGGTCCCCATTTGACCAAAGCCAGGTGAAATAAAGCTAGAATCCCAACGCCCCACCAGGCATAGGCATGAAACTGTCTGCAGTCTGGTTCAATCTTCATCGCGACGCCCGTAGCCATAGCCCCAAAAGCATAGCCTGCCGCCATTCGTTCCCAAAAGACGTAAAATTGAGAATAGGCTGTATCATATGGATAAAGACGTAGGCCATAACTATGGAAAGCACCCAGGGCCACTAGTAAAAAAGCAGCACCCGCAAATAGTCGTGCCTGATGAACGCGCATATTCAATAACCACATCAAATGCAGTATAGTCATACCCAAACCTGATAATAATAAAAACCGCACCCAAAACTGTTCCGCAACAGAATTGTCAGCCAGATTGTAAGCCTTCATCCGCCCCAATTCCATAAAAACATTCCCAGCCCAGCTAAAACCGTCTTCTTGCATCGAAAGAGCTGTTCCCCCAGCATACGCTTCAACAGACCATCCGAGATTCACTAAAGCCAGGACCCACAACACAACGATGGTCCCCCACAGTAGCCAGCGCAATTTATGCATATATTTTTTTTGCAAATGTAATCATCCACAGGCAATCCACGACAATTTAAACCGGCAGAGTAGAGTGAAAACCCCCACAAAAAACAAATAAATCGTATATTCGGAATAGTATGAATAACGACCCTATGATTAATCTACTGAGCGACACCGTTACGAAACCTACTCCCGCTATGCGAGAAGCTATGTTTTCTGCTGAAGTAGGAGATGATGTCTTTCAGCAAGATCCGACCGCCCTAAAATTAGAATCCTACGCGGCTGATTTGTTAGGCATGGAGGCGGGCTTATTTTGTCCGTCGGGAGTCATGGCCAATCAAATTGCCATTCACCTTCATACAAAACCTCTCGACGAAGTGATTTGTGATAAAACAGCTCATATTTATAATTATGAAGCCGGTGCCTGGGCCATGCACTCTGGTGTATCCATAAAATTACTCGAAGGAATCGACGGAATTATTGATGTGGATGATATCCGTGCGGCTATCCAACCCCAATTTGATTGGCTGCCAAAAACCAGCCTTTTGGTCCTCGAAAATACTTGTAATAAGGCGGGTGGAACACATTATAATCTTGAGCAAATTCGAGAACTGACTTCATTTGCTCAAACCCAGGGCTTGAAGCGTCATCTCGACGGAGCCCGCCTCTTTAATGCACTTTGTATTACAGGCGAATCCCCTAAGGAGTACGGCCCCTGTTTTGATACCATATCTTTTTGCCTATCCAAAGGGTTAGGAGCTCCTGTAGGATCCATTCTCGTGGGAACAAATGAAAGCATAAGAGAAGCGCGTCGCGTAAGGAAAGCATTGGGTGGAGGTATGAGGCAAATAGGATTTCTCGCTGCAGCAGGTTTGCACGCCCTCCGCCATCATCGAGACAGACTGTCTGAAGATCACAAAAAAGCAGATATGCTCAGAAATTCCTTAGCAAAAAACGAAGGTGTTAGCCGCATAAAACCAGGTAAATCTAATATTGTCATATTTGATCTGGAATCTTCTTATATGTCAGCCGCAGATTTTGTTGAAAACCTAAATGAACATCATGTTCTCTGCGCTGAGTTTGGGCCTCAAACGGTCCGCTTTGTCACACATATGGACGTAAGTCACGAAGAAGTAAAAAAAGTATGTACAGTAATTGAGAAATTAAAAGCGTAGTTTCCAACTCAATTCTCTCCGCCCTCTCCTTTTCGGCGATTCAGTTCATCGCGAATCTCAGCCGCTTTTTCATAGTTTTCCTCTGCAAGCATTTTATCCAGCAGCTCGTTGAGTCCATCCAGAGACATGGATTCTAAACTATCTGTTGCCTTCGGCTTTGAACGCCCTGTTGTCTCTTGTTGGGGACTTCCCTCGTCATCCATCGTAACACCGGCGTTAGTTAATATCTCTTCAAAAGTGTATATCGGGCATTTGAATCGGACAGCCATAGCTATAGCATCTGATGTCCGTGAATCTATTTCGACCGTTTTGCCATTGATGTTGCAGACCAGACGAGCATAAAAAATACCGTCAAGCAAATTATTGATTATAACTTCTTGCAAATCAATCTCGAAAGTCTCCAAGGTGTTTTTCAATAAATCATGGGTCAGAGGTCTCGAAGGATTCATGTTTTCCATAGCCACAGCTATGGCTTGAGCTTCAAAACCTCCAATAACGATCGGAAGGCGCCGCTGCCCTAACTTCTCACCTAAGACTACCGCGTAATTATGCGATTGGGTTACACTGTGAGAGAGAGCTACAATTTCCAGTTCAATTTTTTCCATACCTGAGGAGAGGTCATTTTAGTATCTGAAAGCAAAAAAAAGGGCAAAGACCCTAAAAGGTCCATGCCCAATTGCTATTTAGGAAGCTTTAAACTTTTTTAGGGATTCATTGAGTCGAGGCACAACATCGAATAAGTCGGCAACCACCCCATAATCCGCTGATTTGAAAAATGGCGCTTCGGGATCTTTATTGATCACAACGATTGTATCGGAATTATTTACTCCGGCGAGATGTTGTATCGCACCTGAAATACCAATCGCGATATACAAATTGGGCCGAATCGCAATCCCGGTTTGGCCTACGTGCTCGTGATGAGGGCGCCAATCTGAATCAGCTACCGGACGGCTACATGCCGTAGTAGCGCCCAATGTTTCAGCTAATTCTTCTATGATGCCCCAATTTTCCGGACCTTTCATGCCCCGACCAGCAGAGACAACCAGTTCCGCTTCGGGAAGAGGAATCTCACCTTTTACCTTATCTACTTTAATCACTTTTACTTTGGGTGCATCTACCTCTAAATCAAGTGTCTCTACATTGACTTGCTCATCTCCCATTTCCTCAGGCGGCAGGCTGTTTCCAACTAAACTTAAAACCCGACGATCGGAGCTAATAGAATAGGTAGCAAATGCCTTACCTGAAAAGACAGGTTTCTCAACGTGAAATCCACCATCATGGCTTGGTAACTGATTTACAGCAGAAACACTCCCACATTTCCAACGAGCGGCCAGGCGACCGATTAAGGACTTCCCATCCGCGCTATGTTGCAAAATGACCGTATCTGCTCCCACCTTTTCAGCGGCCAAAGCTAAAGCTTGGGTGTAACTTCCAGTATCAAATTTTTCAAGAGAATCCGATTGCAATTGAACCACTTTGTGTGCGCCATATATCCCCAATTTCTCGGGATTATTGGCATTTACAGTGGCAGCAATACATTCCGTCCCTAAAATATCTGCCGTTTTACGGGCATAGGTAACGACCTCAAAGGCTTTTTTATTAAATGCGCCATCGTGCGCTTCGGCATATACTAAAACAGACATAATTTTTCTTTCTTTAGGTTTTATATAACTTTTGCTTCTTCATGCAATAGACGAACCAACTCATCCATGTTTTCTGGGTCTATCAGCGTCACCTCACCTTTTTCCTCAGGCAATCTGAAACGAACTACTTCAACAGGCTGATCTACGCTTTCCGGCTCCACCACATCTAATGGCTTTCGCTTGGCCATCATAATTCCTCTCATATTGGGAATCTTCTGTTCAGCCAGACCCTTAGCAGCGCTCAAACAGAAAGGGGTAGATACTTCAAGAACTTCAATTCCCCCTTCGATATCACGAGTGACCGTCGCTTGATCTTCCGATTCCATTTCCAGTTTACTCGCATATGAGATGAACGGCAAACTAACGAGTTCAGCTACCATACCACCCACTTCTGAACCATTGTAATCAATAGTTTCTTTTCCGAAGAAAATGCCGTCAAATTCTTGATCTTTGGCATAATTGGCAATATGACCTGCCGTCTCCATCGCACTCTTCGGCTCCGCATTGATACGGACCGCTTTGTCAGCACCTATGGCCAATCCTTTTCGGATTATGGCATCATTCGCCGCAGGCCCGACGTTTAGCAAGGTTACCTCTCCGCCGAATTGTTCTTTCAACTCTACAGCCCGAACTAAAGCATACCATTCATCATACGGGTTCATAATAAAATTGACTCCATCCGTATTAAATTCGGAATTGTCACCCGTAAATGAAATTTTAGCCGTTGTCTCCGGCGTCTTACTTACACATACTAATATATTCATTCGCTTTGTATTTTTGTCTCCTCAAAGATAGCGAAAGTGCACGACAAAGCCTAAATCTACCCTCTATCATGAGGTCAAAAAACAGTAAGATATGGACAAGCGAACTCAACTCAAAGCCCTCCTCGATGAGGATCCCAAAGACTCCTTTTTATTATTTGCTCTCGCCAAGGAATGGGAAAAGTACAATTCAGAAACGGCAATAAAATACTATCTGCAACTCAAATCACTAGATCCCGAATATTTAGCTTTATATTTTCACCTCGGACAACTCTATTACGAAGAAAAACAAATCGAAAAGTCCAGGGAAACATTGACGGCCGGACTGGCCGTAGCAAAGCAACAGGGCGATAAAAAGACAGAAGGCGAATTGCGAGAGCTATTATTGATCGTAGAAATGACCGATTAAATCCATGTTCTTTTGAAGGGCGATCCCACCCCAATAAATTGGGGCGGGCGCTACGCTTTGGGGCTCGCTATTCGCTCGGCCCGCGCCGGAAATGCCGGCCGCGGTCGCCGACGGCCCCCTGCGCATCGCTATCGCATGAGACGCAAATCTACTTACCTTTCAGATCTTTATTCGCTCTTATGCCCTTTTTTGTTTCTGAATGACCCAACTCATAGCCCTTAAAAATTACATATATTTGCCATATGAAACACCTGCATGTGATAGCTTGGTCCCTGCTTTGCTCCCTCTTTGTTATTGGCATTTACCACTGGTGGAGCCCCAAGTCCGAGCGCGTACTTATTCAAGAGCGTCAGCCCGATGCCCGTTGGGTCAGAAACTTTACCGAATCCTATTGGGATCGATTGCCAGACCCCCTGCCCAGACATCGAACTGACTCCTCATACCGACAAGTACCTACCGACTTTGTTCGGGCTGCCTCCCGCGCCACATCTGCTGTTGTATATATCAAAACCCAAAACCAAAAAACGGATGAAAGCTGGCAACCTGCCTATGCCCAATCCAATGGCTCCGGCGTTATCATATCCCCGGATGGCTATATTGTTACAAATAAACATGTAATCGAGAGTGGAGAAAGCATTCAAATCGTTCTGGATGATCGCCGCGAGTTGTCCGCGCGCCTTATTGGACATGATGAAGCTACTGACCTTGCCCTGCTCAAAGTAGACTCTGAAGCTCTACCCTACCTCAGTATGGGAGACTCCGATGCTCTAGCTGTCGGGGAATGGGTTTTAGCTGTCGGCACCCCTTTTCGTCTTCAGTCTACCGTAACAGCTGGTATAGTTAGCGCAAAAGCCCGAAGTATTGAAATTATTGACGATCCCAGAGGTATCGAATCCTTTATCCAAACGGATGCTGCTGTAAACCCTGGAAACAGCGGCGGTGCTCTCATTAATACAGATGGCGAACTCGTGGGTATTACCACGGCTATCCTTACCTTTTCAGGCCGGTCGGAAGGATACTCCTTCGCCATTCCTGCCAATTTGGTCAAAAAAGTAATTAGTGATTTGCGCGAATTTGGCACCGTCCATCGCGGTATTATGGGCATTGAGGCCAGCAGCGTTGACTTTGATCTGTCCCGCGAACTCGCATTAAATGAAGTACGTGGAGTTTACATCTATCGCGTGAACCCAGAAAGTGCAGCCAAAGAAGCTCAATTAAGGCCGGGCGATGTCATCTGGTCCCTCAATGACAAAGCCATTTACACCATGGCCGACCTCACTGAAAAACTGGGGCAATACCGACCGGGCGATACCATTGAATTGGTTTGCATACGGGATCAAAAGAAAGTGATTAAAACAGTACAACTCCGCAACCCTTTTAATACCACAGATCTCGTCAACATCCGTTCCGATGGAATCCTAAAAGAAATTGGCCTGGAAATTCGGGATCTCATTCGAAGTGAACGCGAAGCTGTTAAAACTTCGGGTGCTAAAGTGGTTAGCATCTACCGCGGATCTCTCATTGAGCGAACAAAAATGGATCCCGGATTTATTGTCACTCATATCAATGAAAAGCCCATAGAGTCAGCCAGCAAACTGATCGCAGAACTCGAAAAACTGGAGGGGCGCATCGTTTTACAAGGCGTCTACGAAAAATATGAAGGCCCTTTTTGGTACGTTTTTAACAAGTAATTTGCATCTACAGACTCTATTTAATCATTGATTATGTTGCGCTCCCCGTCAGACTTTCAGCCCATCAGTGGCTATTGTCAATACCACTAAATCCGTTATAGACCAAGTCTTGATCTTTTGGCTCATTTCTTCGTTATTTTTCAGTTGCGCAGTAGAGACAAGGCATGTATTAATGGCGCCTTGACGCTGCCTTGTCTCTACGAATAGGCTCTCTCCTAGCACCTTGATTTGAACAAAAATCTACTGCGACTTTTCCATACTCACTTAGTGGTAATGAAATTAGCTTATCAAGAGGAATGAGGCTTGGCGCCTACTTTCCAGCAACCACCAACTTTTTTGTTGCCCTCTGCCCTTCGATTGATAATTCATAATAGTAAAAACCCTGCACCGGTAAATCACTTCTTTCAAGTCGAACCTGATTTTGCCCGGCAGCATAATCACCGCGAATCATAAAGACAACCTGGCCGGTGGCATCGTAAAAGGCCAGGTCCGCAGGTCCGGATTCGGGCAGATCAAATTTAATAATCGTCTCACTATCAAAGGGATTCGGAGCATTCTGATACAAAGCAAAGGCTCTGGAGTCCTCTAAAAACCGTAAGCTAAGCTTACGAATCTCGCCACCTACATAAGCCTCAGACTTTGTAATGACATCAGAAAACTGCAAAGTCTCACTTAGACTACCCTGGTCTTTGGCACGAAAAACTAATGTAAATAATACCTCATGCTTTTTATAACTATTGGCTTTGAGACCATTCCAGGAAACCGTCAACATACCGGCTTCGGAGAAGTGACCGTAATTTCCTTCTACAATATCCAGCACACCTTCTTTCAGCTCTAAAAATTCAAAGACACCTTGATCATACTCCAATGTGAACTGAAGGCCCAAAACGTCGGAAAAGTTGTCACTTGTGACATCCACTTCAATCCGCTCCCCACTCTCAGGTGTAGCTTCAAAAACTGAGAATTGCAAAGCACTATGATTACCTTCCGCCTCAGCAGAATCTGCAAAGTTCGTGGTAGCTGTGGCGTTTACATCTCCTATTTTTACCGCTGTAAAATTCTGATCATCTTGACCATAAACCCGAAATTCTTCAGCATAATCCTGTGGCAAAGTCCCATCCGGAAGCACTTCTCTTGCATCAATAAAACGCCAGCTGGTATTATTCGTAAATTGATTGTCTAAACCCAAAATCGTTCGACGCATTTCTATCAAGTCGGCTCCAGAAATCCGGTTGTCATCATTCACATTAGCGGCGATCAACCTGAAGGGATCTTCTAAGGTATTCAAACCTAATATATGTTGCTGGACATATAAAATATCAAGTGTGTTCACGCCATTCAATACATCATCGTTCTTATATGCTCTTACCGTATATGGAGCTCCCTGATCTACATCGAAAAAAGCATAGAACCCGCCATTAGTAATGCGACTGATGGGTGCAGCTGATGGTTCTTCTAAAAACACTTCGACTCCCTGAACACCATCGCCCTCAGGGGTCCTGACTTGCCCCCTGACTTCATAGCGAGGGGATGGGCAACCCTCAATTCGTATATAGGTTACTACAAAATCCTGATTGCCCGCATCATCCATCACCCAAAATTCTATTTCTCTTATTTCCTGCATAACATCACAACAAAACGTTCGGACGGTATCCGACTGGTCGCTAGAATAACTTAGCGTCACTTCTCCGCAGTCATCAAAGCTACCTGCGTCAAATTGGTTAATATTGACATCGACGCACTGATTGCTTGACACCTGAGCTGAGAAAAACCCGTTTATCGGAATCGGAACCGGATTTTCACAGTCTTCTACCGAAAAGTGAGAAATGGAAACTACCGTATCTCCACAGGATGAGGCCAGCGCAGTAAATGTAACTGACACCGTTTCTTCACAGGTGGGATAAACTCCATCCCAATCATTAAAAATCTCAATATTTCCGCAGCTCCCAGAAGCACTGACATCCATAAGCCAGGAGTCAAAAAAGTCTTCTACGCTGGTATCACCCAATATGCAAGAGGACGTTACTGTATCCTCCGGCGCAGAAATGGTGAGCTCATCGGCCGTCGCGTATGAAACAGCATTGGAAGAAATAGACAGCATGGTATTTGTTGAGCTATTCTCCACACTTGAGATTTGAAGGTCTCCCAAATTTGCGGCATTAAATACTCCAGAAAAAACTATTTGGGTCATCCCCGAGGAGTTTCCTCGAATCTCTGAGGCGGTCACCTCTAATCTATCTCCGCCCGTTTCGGAATAATTTACAGTAACATCGAAAGTCTCATTTTCATCGCTGGGCCAGTTATCTAAAGTTACTACAAACCCACTTATTTTATTTCCATCACTGCATGCGCAGACATTATCTATGGTAATAGATTGAGAAGCCAGTTGGACTGCAAATAAAGATAACATAGCAGAAAAAAGAACAGTCATTTTCATAATATCGCGATTTTCAATAAATAATAATTTTCCGATTTTTTAAATATACAAATATATTCTTTAAGTGAAATATTTCGCATCCATTTATTAAACTGTAACCCATACCGTTGTGAACTGATAACGCCGATAATTTATTATAATTGGGCCCGGTTTTAGACGGTCAAGTCCCAAGTTATTAAAAAATAAAAAGTCCCCGCGCGGAGCGCGGAAGCGTGAGGGGTACGGAGGGGTGCCGCTACCGGCGGCACGACCGAACGAGGCGAACGAGTGAAGGTCCGACAGCCCGCAGGGGCCCGACCCCCGAGCTCTGCCAAAGAGCAGAGCCTCGGGGGGCACGCCCAAAACATAATAAAACTAATGGAACTGAAATCAAGATGAAAGGGGAGAGAGAATTCTATTTTGTGCTGATATGTGGCTATATTTAGGCGAAGAAAAATGTAAGATATGGCGAACAGAAAAGATATCGATCTCAAATTTAACCAAAATGAGGATGCGATGAAGTTGGCGCTCTCAC